>NZ_JBAWUK010000021.1:0-18726 GCF_037079935.1 Stenotrophomonas maltophilia group sp. Smal12
CCCCCCCCCCCCCCCCCCCCCCCCCCCCCCCCCCCCCCCCCCCCCCCCCCCCCCCCCCCCCCCCCCCCCCCCCCCCCCCCCCCCCCGAATTTTTAAAAAACAAAACCACAAAAACTATTTTTGTGGTTTTGTGGTGGTTTGTTTTTTTTTTATTTAAAATATTGGGCGGGCGGGGGGCGGCAACCCGGAGGTGGGGGCCCGCCCGCCCGCGGCCCGCCACTACCATTCCGCTCGTGCTGTCCTGCAGGAAGAATCAAAGCGATGAACGCGCACGCACCTCAATCCCACCCCTTGACCTCAACCAATGTTGAGGTGCGATAACGATCTCCCCACGGCCAGCTCCTCTGGCCTTCCCCACGGAGATTGCTTCGATGTCGTACTCGCTTCCCCCGCTCCCCTACGCATATGACGCCCTCGAGCCGCACTTCGATGCGCGCACGATGGAGATCCACCACAGCAAGCACCACCAGACCTACGTCAACAACCTCAATGCCGCCATCGAGCAGGCCGGCATCGCCGAGCAACCGGTCGAGGCGCTGATCGCCAACCTCGATGCCGTGCCCGAGGCGCAGCGTGGCGCGGTGCGCAACAACGGCGGTGGCCACGCCAACCACAGCCTGTTCTGGACCGTGCTCAGCCCCAGCGGTGGTGCACCCGATCATGAACTGGCCGCCGCCATCGACCGTGACCTTGGCGGCTTCGATGCCTTCAAGGATGCCTTCAGCAAGGCCGCGCAGACCCGCTTCGGCAGTGGCTGGGCCTGGCTGACCAGCGATCGCGATGGTCGCCTGCAGGTGGAAAGCAGCGCCAACCAGGACAGCCCGCTGATGGGTGCAGCCGTGGGCCTGTCCGGCCACACCCCGATCCTCGCACTGGATGTCTGGGAACACGCCTACTACCTGCACTACCAGAACCGCCGCCCGGACTACATCGGCGCCTTCTTCAACATCATCAACTGGGCCGAGGTCGGCCGGCGCTACCACCAGGCCCGGGCCTCATGAGCGGCGAGACACTGCCCTACGCCGGGCCGTGGGCAGGGGTGTTCCCCGCCCCGGCCCCGGTGCCATCGGTCGAGATGCCGCCGCGTGCCCTGCGGCGGCTGCTCGGCCATTTCCCGACCGGCGTGGCCATCGTCTGCGCGCGCGATGCACAGGGCAAGCCGGTCGGCCTGACCATCAACTCGTTCGTACCGGTCTCACTGCAGCCACCGTTGGTGCTGTGGAACCTGGCGTTGCACGCACAGAGCCTGCCCACCTTCCAGCGCGCCACGCGCTTTGCGCTCAGCGTGCTGGCGGCCGACCAGGAAGCACTGGCCCGGCGCTTCGCCGATCCGCAGGTCCGCAACCGCTTCGACGGCCTGGCATTGCTGGATGACGACGAGGACGCCCCACCCCGCATCACCGGTGCGGTCGCCCATCTCACCTGTACCCGCCACGCGCAGTGGCCGGTGGGCGATCACCTGCTGCTGGCCGGCCGCATCATCGAAGTGCACGAGAACGGCGGCGCGCCGCTGCTGTTCCATCGCGGCCGCTTCCAGCCCGGCCCGGCCGAACTGCTGGTGGAGGTGCGCGGATGAACATCGAAGCTCTGGAATGCATGCTTGCCGCAGGCAAGGACGGCGCGCTGCTGCGCTTCGGCCTGGGCAAGGGCTGGCTGGATGCCGGCAACCCGGTGCGCGCAGCGACCCATCTTGGCCGTTGCGTAGTGCTTGATCCGCAGTACTCGGCGGCCTGGAAGCTGCTGGGCAAAGCCTGGCTGGCCAGTGGCCAGCCACAGGCGGCCCGTGAGGCATGGCAGCGCGGCTTGAGCGTGGCCGGCAGCAAGGGCGACCAGCAGGCGCGCAAGGAAATGCAGGTGTTCCTGCGACGCCTGGACCGCGAGCAGGCCGCCCTGGCGAAGGCGGGCTGAGTCGATCAGCCCGCGTTGGCCGATGCCGGTGCGGACATGATGTCCGGCATCGGCAGGCGGCGCGGCTTGCTCGGGAATGCGTGGCGCAGGATGCGCCAGACCACCTGGCCGAACTGGCGCGGCAGCGAGCCGTTGTTGTAGTGCTGGCCGTAGCGGCGGCAGATGTCCTTCACTTCCTTGGCGATGGCCGCATAGCGGTTGGCCGGCAGATCCGGGTAGAAATGGTGCTCGATCTGGTGGCTGAGGTTGCCCGACAGCACGTTGATCAGGAAGCCGCCGCTGATGTTGGACGAACCGCGCAGCTGGCGCAGGTACCAGTGGCCGCGCGACTCATTGCGCAGGCACTCCTTGGGGAAGGTTTCCGATTCGGCGGTGAAGTGCCCGCAGAAGATGATCACGTAGGTCCAGATGTTGCGCAGGCCGTTGGCAACCAGGTTGCCCAGCATCACGGTGAGGAAGAACGGACCCGCCAGCAGCGGGAAGAACACGTAGTCCTTC
The DNA here is from genome assembly GCF_037079935.1 of Stenotrophomonas maltophilia group sp. Smal12. Taxonomy (NCBI): domain Bacteria; kingdom Pseudomonadati; phylum Pseudomonadota; class Gammaproteobacteria; order Lysobacterales; family Lysobacteraceae; genus Stenotrophomonas; species Stenotrophomonas maltophilia group sp. Smal12. The sequence continues at coordinate 2,407 of NZ_JBAWUK010000021.1, forward strand.
AGCACCTGGCGGGCCATTTTCCGCGCCACCGGGCGGGTCTGCATCCACATCGCACGGCCGCTGATGCGGCCCTTCAGCCACCGGCCCAGGCGCAGGTCCTGCGCGGCCACGCCCCACTGGAACAGCAGTGCGAAGATCGGCGCGATGATCGGCTGCAGCAGGTAGAACGGCTTCCAGCGCTGTTCCGGGAAGATCCGCAGCAGGCCATAGCCGATGTCATCGTCCATGCCTCGCACGTTGGTGTAGGTGTGGTGGCGGAAATTGTGGGTCTTGCGCCAGTTGTCGGCGGTGGCAACGATGTCCCACTCGTAGGTGTTGCCATTGAGCTTGGGATCACCGGTCCAGTCGAACTGGCCGTGCATCACGTTGTGGCCCAGCTCCATGTTCTCCAGGATCTTCGACAGCGCCAGCAGCAGCGTGCCGGTGATCGCGGCCGGCCACAGCAGCGGCATCCAGAACAGCGGCGAAAATGCCGCCAGGAACAGCAGGCCACGGCCACCCACGCCGAACCAGCGCACGGCGGCGGCCACGCGGCGGATGTAGCGGGTATCGGAGGCGCCGAGGCTGCCGATCACACGGTCGCGGATCGCGTCGAGTTCCTCACCGAAGGCATGCATCTCGGCAGTACTCAGGGCACGGTCGGTGGCGCGGGTCATGGCAGGCGTCCTCAGAGATCCAGGGTCAGGTCGGTGGTCGGTGCGCTCACGCAGATCCGTACCGGTTGTGCCGATTCGGACTGCAGGTCGCCGGTGCGCAGGTGGCGGGTGGCGCCACTGACGCGGTCACAGCTGCAGGTGTTGCAGATGCCCATGCGGCAGCCATGCTTGGGCTTGATGCCATGGGCTTCGAGGCTTTCCAGCAACGAGCGGCCGCGCGGCACGCTCAGCTGGCGGCCACTGCGGGCAAGGGTCAGCGACACTTCGCCTTCGCTGCTGGCGTCACGCAACGGCGCCGGCGGAGTGAATGCTTCCGCCTGGAAACCCGCAACCTGGTGCGCCAGGCGTTCGCGCGCAGCGGCAACGAATCCATCCGGGCCACAGGCCAGTACGTGGCGCTGCGCCAACGGGGTGTCATCGCCGGCCACCTGCAGATCGTGGGTATCGATGCGTGCGGCAGGCACATCACCTTCGCGGGTGGTCAGCAGGTGCACACGCAGGTTCGGCTGGCGCGCGGCCAGTGCCTGCAGCTCATCGCGGAACTGCAGCTGGGCGGCACTGCGCTCCCAGTAGAACAGGTCCACCGGCGCGGCCAGCGGGCGCTGGCAGGCTTCGCGCAGCAGGCTGCGCATCGGCGTGATGCCACTACCGGCCGCCAGCAGCAATACCGGAGCCGCGGCCGGCAGCTGGAATTCTCCGAACGCAGCCTCCAGGCGGAACAGCTCGCCCGGCTGCGCATGGTTGACCAGATGCTGGCTGACCCGGCCGCCCTCGACCGCCTTGACGGTGATCGCCAGTTCGCGCGGTCCCAGCGCAGTGGGGCTGTAGCTGCGCTGCCACAGGCGTCCTTCAATCTCCACGCCCAGGGTGACGTGCTGGCCCGCGCGCATGCCGGCCCAGTGCCGGTTGGTGCGCAGGACCAGGGTCGCCGCGCCCTCGCCGGCCGGCTCGCGCCGGACCAGGCGGGCCACCGGCTCACGCAGGGTCCACAGGGGATTGAGCTGGCCCGCCCAGAAATCGAACAGCGACGGCGAGACCCAGCGGTACGGAGAGAACAGGGATGGACGGACGACAGCGCTCATACGCGCACTATACGGGCGCACATACATCTGTGTATACATGTGTATATTGAACCGGATTGGGTATGATTCAGCCTCGCCCCACCGGAACCGCCATGGCCGCCGCCACCGTCTTGTCGACGCCTGAAGATGCCAACAGCCCGGCCCGCCGTACGGTGAGCCGCGAGGATCTGCTGGCCGCCGCCCTGAAACTGATCGGGCCGCACCGCAGCCTGTCCACGCTCAGCCTGCGCGAAGTGGCACGTGAGGCCGGCATCGCGCCGAACAGCTTCTACCGGCAGTTCCGCGACATGGACGAACTGGCCGTAGCGCTGATCGACGCGGCCGGCCGCTCGCTGCGCACCATCATCGGCGAGGCGCGCCAGCGTGCCACCTCCACCGCCACCAGCGTGGTGCGGGTCTCGGTGGAGACCTTCATGGAACAGCTGCGCGCCGACGACAAGCTGCTGCACGTGCTGTTGCGCGAAGGCGCGGTCGGCTCGGACGACTTCAAGCACGCAGTCGAACGCGAGCTGCATTATTTCGAGGAAGAGCTGCAGCACGACCTGGTGCGCCTGGCCGCACTGGATGGCGCCGTACTGCATGCCCCCGAACTGGTGGCCAAGGCCATCACCCGGCTGGTGTTCGCGATGGGTGCCACCGCCATGGACCTGCCTCCGGAGAAGGATCCGGAGCTGGTCGAACAGATCTCCACGATGATCCGCATGATCATCGTCGGCGCCCGCACGCCCGCCGCATTCCGCCGCGGCTGACGATCCGCTCCCGGGGCAGATCCCTTTCCAAAGGAAAGGGCTCTGACCCCGTCCCCACTGCCCCCACGACTATTCCATCCTCCGCCTATGACCAGCGGCAGGGTGGTCGCTGTCAGTTGTAATGTTATAACACCTGCATGATCTGACTCGACCGGCGCTCCACCCGAAATTGCTGCGGCTTCGTTATATAGCACTTGCTATATTCATAAGTCATTGCTTTCATATGCGTCAGCCAGGTCGCCCTCGCCGCCTTTCTTCCCACAAGGACGACGCCCTCATGCGCTCTATCCCCCACCGCTTCCGACGGTTGCCGCTGGCCGCCGCCATTGCACTGACCCTGCCGCTGCCTGCACTGGCCGACACTCCGAAACCGACCGAACTGGACCGTGTGCAGGTCAAGGTCAGCACCGCCACGCGCAGCGAACGCCTGTTGTCGGACGTGCCGATCCGCACCGAAGTGCTGCGCAAGGAAGACATTGCGCTGCGCGCGGCCACCGACTTCTCGCGCGCCGCCGAGTTGATCAACGGCCTGCGCGTGGAGAGCAACTGCCAGAACTGCAACACCAGCGAAGTACAGCTGCTGGGCCTGCCCGGCGCCTACAACCAGCTCCTGTTCGATGGCATTCCGCTGCTGTCCACGCTGGGCAGCGTGTACGGTCTGGAGCAGATCCCGGCCGGGTTCGTCGACCGCATCGAAGTGGTCAAGGGCGGCGGCTCGGCGCTGTACGGACCGGGCGCAGTTGCCGGTGTGATCAACCTGATTCCGCCGCTGCCGGCGCGCAGCGGTGGCCACGTGCAGGCCGGCGTGGATGTGCTGAAGGGTACGCCGCAGAAGAACGCCGACGTTCGACTGGACCTGGTCGCCAAGGACGCAGACGCCGGCCTGTCGGTGATTGCCCAGCGCAACTGGAACAGCGGCATCGACTACAACGGTGACGGCTACACCGAGATCACCCGCAAGAACCTCAAGGTCGGCGGGCTGCAGGCCTGGTACGCGCCCACGCCGGGCACGCGGCTGCGCCTGGACCTGCAGGTGACCGATGAAACCCGCCGCGGCGGCAACCGCCTGGACCAGCCAGAGTACCTGGCCAACATCGCCGAATCGCTGGATACGAAATACCGCCGCGGCAGCGTGTCGTGGGACCAGGAGATCACTGCCGACGTCGATTTCCGCCTGGCCTATGCCTTCGCCGACATCGACCGCGACAGCTTTTATGGTGGCCTGGGCGACGTGGTCACCGATCCCTCGGCGCCCGGCTATGACCCGTTGCAGCTGGACCGCAACGTGGCCGGCAGCGCGGCCTCGCGTTCGTGGCGCCAGTACGGCCGCACCCCCAACCCGCTGCACTACATCGACAGCCAGTTGAACTGGCGCCGCGGCGCGCATGCGCTGGCCTTCGGTGTGCAGTACAAGCACGAGGCGCTGCGCGACGACAACCGCACCGGTGACGGGCGCCGTCTCGCGGTGCTGGAGGATGCGACCTTCCACAACCTGGGCGCCTTCATCCAGGACGAGTGGAGCCTGCGCGACAACGTCGACCTGGTACTGGGCGCACGCGTGGACAAGAGCTCGGAGCTGGACAGCGCGGTGTTCTCGCCGCGCATCGCGCTGGCCTGGCAGGCCACTCCGAACCTGAAATGGCGGGCGGGCGTCGCCACCGGTTTCCGTGCACCGGAGATTTTCGTCGAGGACGTACATGTCGATACCCTCGGTGGCGAGCAGGTGCGCGTGCGCAACACCGATGGCCTGAAAGAGGAACGCGCGTTGACCACCCTGTTCGGCTTCGACTGGCGTTCGGACCCGGCCAATCCGGTGTGGAGCTGGGATGCCACCGCCTCCCATGCACGCATCCGCGACACCTTCGCGCTGGGCGAGATCCAGCGCGGCGATGACGGCCAGCTGAGCCAGCTGCGCTACAACGCCTCCGGCTCGAACGTGCTGGGTGCGGAAACCAACCTCGGCTGGCAGCCGTCGCCGCAATGGCGCCTGACCGCCGGTGCCTCGTGGTACCGCTCGCGCTTCCGCGAACCGCAGCGCATCTTCGACGACACTGGCGACGGTGGCGATACCATCATCGAAAGCCGCGACTACCTGAAGACACCACGCTGGACCAGCCTGGCGCAGCTCAGCTGGATGCCTGCCGAACCGTGGGAAACCTTCGTCGCGCTGCGCCATACCGGGCCGATGTCGGTGCTGAACAACCGGCTGGGCGAGCTGCACCGCACGCGGTCATTCCTGGTCACCGACCTCGGAGCGCGCTGGCACCGCCATCTGGGCACGCAGGCGCAGCAGGAAGTGTCGGTGGCCGCGGGCGTCAAGAACGTATTCGATCAGCGCCAGAAAGATCTGGAAGTGGGCGCGCCGCGTGACAGCGACTATGTCTACGGGCCGCGCTTTGCACGTTCGTGGTACGTCAACCTGCGCTATGCGTTCTGAAGCTCTGCGAGCGTTGTTGCTGGCCTGTGCCGTGCTGCTGGCCGCACCGGCGATGGCTGCGGACCTGCACGCGCAGGTTTCGGCCTCGCTGATGCGGCCGGAGCAGCGATCGCTACGGCCGATGCAGTGGTCGTCGCCGCCGAAACTGGTGGCGCTGTACTTCGGCGCCGACTGGTGTGCACCGTGCCATGCCTTCGTACCCACGCTGCGCAGCGTGCGTGATGCCCTGCGCCAAGCCGGCGCCGATACCGAAGTGGTGTACGTCAGCCAGGATGAGAGCGAGAGCGCGCTTCGCCGCTACATGCACGCGCAGGACATGCCGTGGCCGGTGCTGGACCCGCGCCGCGCCGCGCGCATGCCGGCACTGCAGGCATTGGCCGGATTGGCACCACCGAACCTGGTGCTGATCGATGCGGATGGGAAGGTGCTGGCCAACGGATGGCAGGGCCGGCGCTATGAAGGCCTGCAGCCGGTGTTGAAGGAATGGACGAGACGCGCGTGCGCGCAGCAGAAGGCGCGCTGCCCGCCTGGATTGTAGATCCACGCCATGCGTGCATGCTCCCTGTCATCGCGCGAACAGCAGCCGAGCATGGCTCGGCTCTACAGGAAACGTGGCTCAGCCGCCCTCGGCCCTGCGCACGAATGCCTCGAACAGAGCCAGTGTCTGTTCGCTGACATGGTGCTCGATGCCCTCCGCATCGCGCCGCGCGGTATCTGCGTCCACCCCCAGCGCCAGCAGGAAACGCTCCACGGTCTGGTGGCGTTGGCGGCTGGCATGGGCCAGCGCCTCACCTTCCGGGGTCAGGAACACGCCACGGTACGGCCGCTGCACCACCCAACCATCACGGGCCAGGCGCCGCAGCATCTTCGCCACCGTAGGCTGGGCCACGCCCAGACGCGTCGCGATGTCGACCTGGCGGGCCTCGCCGCCGTCGGCCAGCAGGTCCGAGATCAGCTCGACATAGTCCTCCACCAGCTCCATCCGGTGCGCCTCGCGCACTTGCCGGAAGCTCTCGACCTGGCGCTCGGCCTCGATCAAGGGGGTGCTCTTCAGCGATGTCGAATCGTCGGTCTTGCCCACGCCTGCGCCTGTCCTTCCGGGGTGATCCGGTGTTGAACCTGAATTCTGGACCAGTAAAGCGATAAAGACGATTGTTTCACATTGCTAATGACTATAGCAGGAGCTATATTCGGGCCATGAACACCCTGGCGCCCCGCGACCCTTCGGCCTCCACTCCGGCCAGCCTGGGCGCGCTCAACGCCTCGGTGGCGGTACCCTACAAGGGTCACTGGTGGTTCCGCCTGCTGGCCTTCCTCGGCCCGGGCTACATGATCTCGGTCGGCTACATGGACCCGGGCAACTGGGCCACCGACCTCGCCGGTGGTTCGCGCTTCGGCTACCTGCTGCTGTCGGTCATCCTCATTTCCAACCTGATGGCGGTGATCCTGCAGGCGCTGTCGGCACGGCTCGGCATCGCCACCGGCATGGACCTCGCGCAGGCCTGCCGCGCCCGCTACCCGAAGCCGGTGAACCTGGCACTTTGGGCGCTGTGCGAGGCGGCGATCATCGCCTGCGACCTGGCCGAGGTGATCGGCACCGCGATCGCACTGAAACTGCTGTTCGACCTGCCACTGCTCTGGGGTGCGGTGATCACTGCGCTGGATACGCTGCTGGTTCTGCTGCTGATGAACCGCGGCTTCCGTGCGCTCGAAGCCTTCGTGATCGCGCTGCTGATGGTGATCTTCGCCTGCTTCGTGGTGCAGATCGCGATGGCTGCCCCGCCAGTGATGGCGGTGCTGGGCGGATTCATTCCGCGCGCACAGGTAGTGACCGATCCGAACGCGCTGTACATTGCGATCGGCATCATCGGTGCCACGGTGATGCCGCATAACCTGTACCTGCATTCGTCCATCGTGCAGACCCGCGCCTACCCGCGCACGGATGAAGGCCGCCGCAGCGCGCTGCGCTGGGCGGTCACCGACAGCACCCTCGCGTTGACACTCGCATTGTTCATCAACGCCAGCATCCTGATCCTGGCGGCGGCGGTGTTCCATTCCAATGGCCGATTCGACGTGGAAGACATCGAGCAGGCCCACCAGCTGCTGGCGCCGATGCTGGGCGTGGGTGCGGCGGCGACCTTGTTCGCGGTGGCGCTGCTGGCGTCAGGCCTGAATTCGACAGTCACCGCGACGCTGGCCGGCCAGATCGTGATGGAAGGCTTCCTGCACCTGCGAATGCCGCCATGGCTGCGACGGCTGATCACACGTGCGCTGGCGATCATTCCGGTGGTGGTGGTGATCCTGCTGTTCGGCGATCAGGGCGCGGTGAAGCTGCTGGTGCTGAGCCAGGTGGTGCTGTCGATGCAGCTGCCGTTCGCGATCATTCCGCTGGTGCGGATCGTGACCGACAAGGTGACGATGGGGGCGCTGGTGGCGCCGCGCTGGCTGGGCGCGATCGCCTGGGTGATCGCGCTGGTGATTGTGGTGCTGAATGGGAAGCTGCTGGTGGATACCTTCAGCGGAGCCTGACGCGAAACCACGGACCCTGCCCCGGTAGATCCACGCCATGCGTGGATGCCCTTGTAGGGTCGAGCCATGCTCGACTCATCGCTCACGGCGCGAACGGCAGCCGAGCATGGGCTCGGCTCTACAAATGCAACGCGATCGCGGCTTCGATCTGCTGCGGCGACTGGAACCCGGCCAGGCGCGTGCGTTCGTCGCCGTCACGGAACAGAGACAGCGTCGGCGTCTGCCGCAGCCCCAGCTCCCTGAAGAACGCCTCACCCAGCACCTCCAGCTGCACGCGCAGCAACGTGGTGCCCTGCCCCGCGACGCTGTTGGCCACCCGGTGCAGCGACATCTCCAGCATCCGGCATCCCGGGCATTGGTCCTTGTGGAAATCCACCAGCACCCGCGGGTGCTCGGCCAGCAGCTGCTGGAACTGCTCAGGCGTGGTGGCGTCGATGATCTGCATCGTGGTTGCTCCAGTAGTGGGCCAGGATCGCATCGGTCCAGGCGTCGATGGCTGCGGCGTGACGCTCGCCATGCGGCATCTGCTCGATCTCGAGCGGCGGATAGTCGCTGCGGAAATAGCGGATCAGCCGGTGCACGGCGCCGCAGTAGTACGCCTGCCCCCACTGCGTTTCGCCGGTACCGAACACCGCCAGCTGGCGTGGCTGCTGACCGCGCTCGGCAATGCCGGCCACCCACGCCTTCATCTCCGCTGGCGTGCGCCCGGCGTTATCGGTCCAGCAGCCCAGCAGCACCAGGTCGGCCTCATCGGCCGCCAGCGGCGGTGCCTGGCGCAGGTCGTCGGCCTCCTGCCAGTGCACCGCATGACCGGCAACGCGGCAGCGCTCGGCAATCTGCCGGCCGAGTTCGCGGGTATTGCCGCTCAAGGAGGCGACCACCATCAGGATGCTCAGCGCGGCGCCGGGCTCAGAGATCGTCGAAGCCGTTGTCGACGTTGGTCTTCTTGTAACTTGCATTGCGCATCTCGAAGAAGTCGGTCTTGGTCTCGGTGAAGTTGTCGGCGTAGGCCTTGATCCACGGCATCACGTTGTCGGTGGTGTCGCTGTACAGGCGCTCGATCCCGAGCATGCCGGCCATCTTGTTGGCGCGGTACTTCACGTAGCGCACCATCTCGTCCACGTCGATGCCATCGATGCCATCCAGCACCTCCGACGACCACTGCGTCTCAAGCTCGATGGCATGTTCGAATGACTGGTGCACATAGGCGGTCAACTCATTGGTCTGCAGCTCGGGGTTTTCACCGATGATGGCGCGGATCAGCTCGCTGATGAACTTGGTATGGGCCAGCTCGTCGCGATTGATGAAGCTGATGATCTTGCCGGTGCCGTTCATGCGGTTCTGCCGCACCATGTTGTAGAAGTACGCAAACCCAGAATAGAAGTTGATGCCCTCCAGGATCGAGGACTGGATCAACGACTTGAGCAGGGTCTCGGCGGTCTTCTCGCGCATGAAATCGTCATACGCGCCCATGATCGGGGCATTGCGCTTGATGATGGTCGGGTGGGTGCGGGCGATCTCGAAGATCCGGTTCTGGTTCGGCAGGTCGGTGATCGAGGCCAGCACGTAGCTGTAGCTCTCGTTGTGGATCACTTCCTGCTGGCCGATGATCGCCGCGTTGGCGTGCGCGGCCGGATCGGTGATGTACTCGGCCACGTTGTAGATGAAGCGCGTCTGCGGCGAATCGAGCGTGGCCAGCAGGCCGATGATCGAGTCGTAGGCGTTCTTTTCGCGCCCTGACAGCTCTCCGTACTGGCGCGCATCCAGCTTCATGTCCACTTCGTCGGGAATCCAGAAGTTGGTCGACAGCTCCTTGTAGGCCCGATAGAACGACGGGTACGGGATATCGTTCCAGTTGAGGATGCCGCTGGTCTGGCCGTTGATGATGCCGGTGCTGCGGTTGGGATGGCGTGGTTCGAGTATCTTGATGCGATCGAGGGGGGTTGCCATGGTTTATGCCTTCGTTCTCTTTCCTTCGTGTTGCCGGCCAGCGGCCGGCACTACCGTGGGCCGCCGGTGGTCAGCTTGAACACCACTCGCATTCGCTGATGTCGATGTCGTTGGAGCGCACGTAGTAGGTGGTCTTCAGGCCTTCGCGCCAGGCGCTCAGGTGCAACTCCAGCAGCGTGCTGGCGCGGATGGTGCTGGGCACGTACAGGTTGAAGCTGATCGACTGGTCGACATGGCGCTGGCGGCGCGCGTTCTGGCGCACGCTGGCGAACTGGTCGACCTTGTAGGCACCCTTCTCGTAGTACGGCCAGGTCTCCAGCGACAGACCCGGCGCCGCCACCGGCCGCCGGAAGTCCTTCTTTTCCTCGTAATAGAACGCGCTGTAGATCGGGTCGATGGAGGCCGTGGAGCCTGCAATCTGCGCGGTGCTCATGTTCGGCGCAACTGCAAGCAGCCAACCGTTGCGCAGGCCATGCCTGGCGACTTCGCGGGCCAGGCTGTCCCAGGCCGCGCCGCTGTAGCCGCGGTCACGGAAGTAGCGTCCGTTGTGCCAATCGCTGCCGGCGAACATGGGGTAGCTGCCCTTCTCCCGCGCCAGTTGCGCGCTGGCCTGGATGGTCAGGAAGTTGATGCGTTCGTAGAGACGGTCGGCCAATGCTTCGGCATCCGGAGATTCCCACTGGATCGCCTGCTGCGCCAGCAGGTGGTGCCAACCGAACGTGCCCAGGCCGATGGCACGGTACTTGTGGTTGGTGATCGTGGCCTGCGGCACCGGCAACGCGTTGAGGTCGATCACGTTGTCGAGCATGCGCACCTGGATCGGGATCAGGCGCTCCAGCACATCGGTGGCCAGCAGGTCATCAGGTGCACTGATCGCCCGGCCGAGGTTGATCGAGGACAGGTTGCAGACCACGAAGTCACCGGCACGGCGCGTGGTGACGATCTGGTCGCCGCTGACGATCTCCTGGATCATCCGCGTCGGGCTCATGTTCTGCAGGATTTCGGTGCACAGGTTGCTGGAATAGATCATGCCCGCGTGCTTGTTCGGGTTCCTGCGATTGACCTCGTCGCGGTAGAACAGGAACGGGTTGCCGGTTTCCAGCTGGCTGAGCATGATCCGCTTGAACAGATCGATGGCCTTCACCGTGCGGCGGCTGATGCGCTCATCGGCCACCAGCTCGGCATAGCGGTCGCGGAAGCTGCCCGAACCGCGCTTCTCATCGTAGAAGTCCTGCAGGTACCAGCCCTTGGCCTGCTTCACCTCGTGCGGGTCGAACAGGTACCAGTCGGCGCGGCGTTCGACCGCTTCCATGAACAGGTCGGGCACGCACACCGAGGTGAACACATCGTGCGCGCGCAGGCGCTGGTCACCGTTGTTGAGGCGCAGGTCCATGAAGGCTTCGATGTCGCGGTGCCAGATGTCCAGGTATACCGCCACCGCGCCCTTGCGCTGGCCAAGCTGATCAACCGACACCGCCGTGTTGTTGAGCTGCTTGATCCACGGCACCACGCCACCGGAGGAATTGGCCACGCCGCGGATCGGCGCGCCGCTGCTGCGCACGTAGCCCAGGTAGGCGCCAACACCGCCGCCGTGCTTGGACACGCGCGCGATATCGGTGTTGGAGTCATAGATGCCCTGCAGGCTGTCGTCCACCGTGTCGATGAAGCAGCTGGACAGCTGGCCGCCCACCTTGCCGGCGTTGGCCAGGGTCGGCGTAGCCACCGTCATGTACAGGTTGGACAGCGCCCAGTACGCCTCGCCGACCAGCTGCATGCGGCGTTCGCGCGGCTTTTCCTCCTGCATCAGGTACAGCGCAATGGTCAGCCAGCGCTCCTGCGGCAGCTCATAGACCTCGCGGCTGCGGTCGCTGGCCAGATAGCGCGTGGCCAGCAGGTACAGGCCGTTGTAGGCGAACAGGAGGTCGCGTTCCGGATCGATCATCTCACCGGCCTGCTGCAGCTCTTCCTTGGAATAGCAGCGCAGGATGTCGTTGCTGTAGATGCCACGATCGGCGAGGCTTTCCTGCAGGCCCACGTAGGAGCCGTACTTCAGGCTGACATCGTAGAAGCGGTTGCGGCTGGCACGCTTGTACAGGCGACGCAGGTAGATGCGCGCGGCGAACTGTTCCCACTCGGGCGCGACCAGGTCCACCCGCGATTCGGCCTCGCGGATCAGCAGATCGACCAGGTCATCGGCGCTGATGCTGGGCTTGCGCTCGACCATTGCCTGCACCACGCGGCGGTAGTCGCTCACATCCAGCTGCGGGAACTCGGCATGCACGGCATCGATGCTGCGCTGCAGCCGCTCAGCGTCGAACGGCAGGCGGCGGTTGCCGGCCTCCTTGGTGATCCAGGTCGGCATGCGCTCGCCACCAGCGCGCAAAGCATCGCCGGCGCCGGCCAGATCGGCCGCGCGGAAGGTACTGTCGGTCATGGTGGTAAAACTCCAGGCTCGCACGCGCTTTGGCGGTCGATGCCATGGCGGCCCTGGACGCGATACCGGCGCACGGGGCGAACGGGTGGATTGCCAGAGTGCGGGAACGGAGGTCGTCGGCATCTGCCTGCGCCTGCGGCCGGTATCCGGGCCGTGGGGGCGACCTGCGTCCGCACGGTGGCGGCCGCGTCGACACGGCAAGCCTTCAGGGGCGGGCCGTGGGACGTTTGCTGCATGTCCGGCGGCGGCGGCTGACCGGGAGTGACGGCCACAACATAGTGGGGATGACTCGAACCGTCAACACAAGATGCGGTAATCACGACATGCCGCGACGATCAGTCGCAGGATGCCGTGTTGCAGCAGCGACGCCTTGTCGACATGCCCTGCGTCCCCAGTTCGGTACAACATCCACTTTCCCCGGAACACCGTCCATGCGCGCTGCCCAGTACTCCTCCTTCGGCAACCCGGCCGACGTCCTCGCCATTGCCGATGCCGCCCTGCCCGAGCCCGGTCCCGGCGAGGTGCGCATCCGCACCGTGCTGGCCTCGATCCACAACCACGACCTGCTGACCGTGCGTGGCCTCTACGGGTACAAGCCGACACTGCCTGCGATCGGTGGCAGTGAAGCACTGGGCGTGGTCGATGCACTCGGCGATGGCGTGGACGGCCTGCAGATCGGTCAGCGGGTTGCCGCCGCCTCGGTGCACGGTACCTGGGCGGAAGCGTTCATTGCACCGGCACGCATGGTGATTCCGATGCCGGAGGCGATCCCGGACGAGATGGCCGCACAGCTGATCGCCATGCCGCTGAGCGCGCTGATGCTGCTGGAGTTCCTGCACGTCGAAGCAGGCCAGTGGATCGTGCAGAACACCGCCAACGGCGCGGTCGGCAAGTCGCTGGCGATGCTGGCAAAGGCGCGTGGCGTGCATGTGGCCAACCTGGTGCGCAACGCCGCTGCCGTGGCGCAGTTGCAGGCGCTGGGCATCGATCATGTGTTCGACACCTCGTTGGACGGGTGGAAGGATCGCGTTCGTGAAGCGACCGGCGAAGCACAGGCGGCGGCCGCCGTGGATTCCATCGGCGGCGACGCCAGCGGTGACCTGGTCGACCTGCTCGGCCACAACGGCACGCTGGTGTCGTTCGGGGTGATGAGCGGCGAACCGATGCGCGTCCCGGCCGGCGGCCTGATCTACAAGGAAGCCACGGTGAAGGGCTTCTGGGGCAGCAAGGTCAGCCAGGCGATGGCGGTGGAGGACAAGCGCCGGCTGGTGGGCGAGCTGCTGAAGCGTGCTGCTGGCGGCGAGCTGACGCTGCCGGTGGAGCAGATCTTCGCGCTGGACGACATCGCCCAGGCAGCGAAGGTCGCAGGAGGCTCGGGCCGCAACGGCAAGGTGCTGCTGCGGCCGTGATGGGCTGGCATTGCCTTCTGTAGAGCCGAGCCATGCTCGGCTGCTTTCCGGTCAGTGTGCGCAGCCGAACGTAGGCTCGGCTCTACAGGAGCGTGCGGACCAAATGCTCCGCACTCCTCGCTCCGTTCATTAAGAACCTGTGCTGTATAACTGAATGCGCTTTCGTCATTGGAAGGCGCATGTACCTGCGTGCGGTACTGACGGCTCCTCCCCCGTTTGGCGTTGTCGCTTCCATGTACCGCACCACCCTGAACCTGCTAGCCGGCGCCATTGCGCTGAGCCTCACCGCCGGCGCTGCCGGCGCCGCTGAATCGGCCGATACCGGCAAGGACAGCACCACTCTCGGCACCGTGCTGGTGACCGGCTCCAACATCAAGCGCAGTGGTACCGCCGGGCCGAACCCGGTGCAGATCGTCAGCCGCGAACAGATCGAGCAGACCGGCCGCTCCACCCTTACCGACGTGCTGCGCAACCTGTCGGCCAATACCGGCAACAGTTTCGATGAGCAGTACACCGGCAGCTTCGCCGCCGGCTCTGCATCGATCGGCCTGCGTGGCCTGTCACCGAAGAACACGCTGGTGCTGGTCAACGGCTACCGCGTGTCCAACTTCGGCTTCGCACTCAATACCCAGGACACTTTCGTCGACCTCAACGCGTTGCCGATCAGCGCCGTCGAGCGCATCGAAGTGCTCAAGGACGGCGCCTCGGCGGTGTACGGTTCCGATGCCATCGCCGGCGTCATCAACATCATCCTGCGCAAGAACTTCCAGGGCGTGGAAGTGGGTGGCGGCTTCGGTACCGCCACCGAGGGCGGCTTGAACGAACGCAAGGCCAACCTGCTGGCCGGCTTCGGCGACCTGGAGCAGCAGGGCTGGAACGTGCTGTTCGGCTTGGACCTGCTCAAGCGTGATCGCCTCGACGCCGACCAGCGCGCCTATACCCGCAGCGGCGATTTCCGCGACAAGCCCGGCGGACGCCTGGCCGGCTGGTCCACCGCCGGTGGCAACTGGCTGTCCAACCCACGCGCACCTCAGCCGTTCGCCAACTGCCCCGACGGCAGCCAGCTGCGCCCGTACAGCGACTTCGGCAGTACCCTGCCCGGCCAGGCCTGCGCCTTCAATGCGCAGCCGTTCAAGACCCTGCAGCCCGGCGCCGAGCGCCTGCAGGCCTCGCTGAGCGCGACTTACCGCTTCAATGACAGCGTCGAGGCCTTCGCCGATGTGCTGTACAGCCACAACAAGGCCGACCAGATCTTCAGCGCGCCGCTGACCGTTGGCCCCGGCCTGCGCGCGTACAACCCGGCCACCGGCACGCTGATCGACGTGCCGGCGGTGCTGCCGGTCGGCCACCCGAACAATCCGCGCAGCACGCCGCTGCCGTTCGAGTACACCTTCTTCGACCTCGGCCCGCGCCTGAAGGACAACACCCAGGTGTTCTACCGTGCACTGGCCGGCGTGCGCGGCAGCGGTGAACGCTGGGACTGGGAAGTCGCGGCGCTGACCTCGCAGAGTGCGCAGCGCGAGTACGTCGACAATTTCGTCAACCGCTACGCGTTCGAACAGATCCTGCGCGATGGCAGCTACAACTTCCTCAACCCGTCCAGCACGCCGGGGGCACTGGATGCACTGCGCCTGCAGACCAAGCGTCCGGGCTGGTACAAGCTGCATTCGTTGAACCTGAAGGCCTCGACCTCGCTGTGGGAGCTGCCGGCCGGTGCGATCGGCTTCGCCTGGGGTGCAGAGTTCCGCAAGGAATCACTGGACGCGCGCACCAGTGCACAGGTGCTGTCGGGCACCGAACTGCGCCCGGCCATCAACGTGGTGAACGGCGAGCGCCAGGTCAGCGCCGCCTACGCCGAACTGAGCGTGCCGCTGCATCGCACGCTGGAACTGCAGGTTGCGGGCCGCGGCGACCACTACGACGACTTCGGCAAGGCGTTCTCACCGAAGGTGGCGCTGCGCTGGCAACCGCTGGACAGCCTGCTGCTGCGCGGCTCGTTCTCCCGCGGCTTCCGTGCACCGTCGCTGCCGGAAATCGCACCCGGCCAGACCGTCAGCTATGGTTCGGTGATCGATCCGCTGGATCCGCTGCAGCCCGGCGGCAGCCGTGGCATCACCAACATCCGCACCGGCAACCCGGACCTGAAGGCCGAACGTTCGCGCAACTTCAACCTGGGTGCGGTGTGGTCGCCGGATGGCGATACCAGCATCGGCCTGGACTGGTACCGCATCGAGCAGGACAACCTGGTCAAGCCGGACAGCGCGCAGTTCATCGTCGACAACCCGACCCTGTTCCCGGGCCGCGTGCAACGTGATGCGCAGGGACGCATCCAGTTCATCACCAACCAGTACGCCAACCAGGGCGAGTTGACCACCTCGGGGCTGGACCTGGACGCCAGCCGTACCTTCCGTACCGACGGCTGGGGCACCTTCACCGTGGCCGGCAGCTGGACCCACCTGCTCAGCTTCAAGCAACCGCTGGTGGCCGGCCAAGCACCGTATGACGGCGCCGGCAACAACCGCCACGGCGCGCTGCCTCGCACCCGCGGCACCACCTCATTGAACTGGGCGGTGGGCGACTGGAGCAGCACGCTGAGCCTGCAGTACGTGAGCGGTTACGACCAGCGCGTGGCGACGGCGACCAGCAACCCGGGGCTGCGTGACCGCGTCAAGCCCTATCACCAGCTGGACCTGTATGTGGCCTACGAAGGGATTCCCAACACCACGCTGTCGCTGTCGGCGCTGAACCTGACCGACAAGGACCCGCCGTTCGACCCGGCTGGCGGTTCCAACGGTTTCGACATCAGCCAGTACAACCTGCGCGGGCAGTTCGTCTCGCTGGGCGCGCGCTACCGGTTCTGATTGCCACTGTAGAGGCGCGCCCCCCTGGGCGCCGGGTAGGGCCCCCCCCCCCCCCCCCCGGGCCGCGCGCCACCCGGGCGCGGGGGCCCGGGCGCCGCGCCCCCCCCCCCCCAACAACATTAAAAAAAAAAACACCACCACAACACACCACTCCAACACTTTTTTGGTCTTGTGAGTTTCTATTACCCGTGGGGGGGGGGGGGGGGGGGGGGG
>NZ_JBAWUK010000021.1:18736-72487 GCF_037079935.1 Stenotrophomonas maltophilia group sp. Smal12
CTCTTCGGCACCACGCAGCCGAGCATGGCTCGGCTCTACAGGTCGGTGCGGTCCCGCGGTCCGCACCCACCGCATCAACGGCTCAGGTGCAGGAACTGCAGGTGCCGTTCGTACTGGCTGATGATGTCGTTGATGATCTGCTTGCGGCTGTAGCCCACCAGGTCGTAATCCTGGCTGCCTTCGAACAGATGTACCTCAGCGCGGTAGTAGCGCTGATTGCGCAGCTGCTGGGCGGCGAACGACGGGGTCAGGTAGCCGCTGAGGATCACCCGGTACAGGAAGTCCTGCTGCTCGCCGTGGTTCACCGTCAGCTCCATGTCGCCGGCCTCGAAGCGGGTGGATACATCCCAACCCTGCCCGCGCAGCTGCTCGGCCACCGCCTCCATCGCCGGCTTCACCGTGTCATCCATGAAACGGTAGACCTGGTCGCGTACCGGGAAGTGCATGGCCTGGCTCAGGCGCTGGCGCCAGCCCTGATGATGGCGATCGTCTCCGATCAAGGGCGATGGCCGGTATTGCAGCGCGCGCTTGCGGTGCGACTCGTCACTGAACGCGCGGGTCAGGCCCCACATCATCAGCAACAGGATCGCCGAGAACGGCAGCGATGCCAGCACCACCGCCGATTTCAATGCATCGATGCTGCCGGCCAGCAACAACCCGGCGGTCAGCACCGCGATCACCGTGCCCCAGAACACGCGCAGCCAGCGCGGACCATCGTCTTCGGGTGATCCACCATGCGACGACAGCGTGGACAACACCACCGCCCCTGAATCAGCGGAGGTCACGAAGAAGATGAAGCTCACCAGCACCGTCACCGCGATCACCGTGCGGCTCCACGGGTAGCCGTCCAGCAGCGCGTACAGCACCGTCGGTGGATCATCCACCGCCAGCTGCGCCAGTTGCTGCTGGCCGTGGTGGAGCACCTGGTCCAGCGCGCTGTTGCCGAAGATCGACAGCCAGGCCAGGGTGAAGCCGAGCGGGATCAGCAGCACCCCGAATACGAATTCGCGGATGGTGCGGCCACGTGAGATGCGCGCGATGAACAGGCCGACGAACGGTGCCCAGCCGATCCACCAGGCCCAGTAGAACACCGTCCAGCCGCCCAGCCATTCCGGTCGGCCGCCATAGGCGTACACATCGAAACTCTTGCCGACCACGCTGCCCAGGTAGTCGCCCAGGTTCTGCATCAGCGTGCTGAACAGGTACTGCGTCGGCCCGGCGAACAGCATGAACAGCACCAGCGCGATCGCCAGCAGCATGTTGATGTTGGCCATCCAGCGCACGCCCTTCTCGACGCCGGACACGGCCACGGCCACCGCCGCGCCCATCATGCTGACCACCAGGATGATCTGCACCAGGTTGGAGTGCGGAATGTCGAACAGGTGCGACAGACCGGCATTGAGGTGCAGCACGCCGAAGCCCATGTCGGCACCGATGCCGAATACGGTGGCGACGATGCCCAGCGCGTCCAAGGTGTATCCGATCGGGCCGTTGATGCGCTTGCCGATCAGCGGGTACAGCGCCGAGCGCAGGGCCAGTGGCAGGTTGTGGCGATAGGCGAAGTAGGCCATCGCCATCGCCGCCAGCGCGAACACGCCCCAGCCGTGCAGGCCCCAGTGCAGGAACAGCAGCTGCATGGCCTGGCGCGCGCCAGCCTCGCCTGCGGCCGGATCGCCCTGCGGCGGCTGCAGGTAGTGGGTCAGCGGTTCGGACACGCAGAAGAAGAACAGGGTGATGCTGATGCCGGCGGCGAACAGCATGCCGGCCCACGAGAGGTAACTGAACTCCGGCTCGTCATGGTCGGCACCCAGCTTGATGCCACCGTACTTGGACAGCGCCACGCCCACCACGAACACCAGGTACAGGGTCATGGCCAGCAGGTAGTACCAGCCGACGTTGAGGGCGGCCCAATCCTGTGCCTTGAGCAGAAGGCGGCCCGCGCCGAGCGGGAACAGGCTGACGAACAGCGCGAACGCCACGACAATGATCGCCGCGAAGGCGAACACAGGCCGAAGGGTGCGCACCGGGGATTGTTGCGGCTCCAGTACTTCCATGGGGCGGCGTTCTCCGGTAGATCAAAGGGTTAGCCGACCGATTCTGGCTGAACCGCAGTGGACAGAGCATGAAGTTGCGGCCTGCGGTCGCAGGCCCGTCCGCTCATTCCGTGGTATCACGCGCGCGCCGGAGTGCCACCTTGCCCGCGCGGGCTGCGGCGCGGCCACGCACATCCTGTCCGATCACGACATTACGTGCACCGCACACAGCTTGTTGCCATCCGGGTCACGCAGATAGGCCAGGAACACCTGGCGACCGGACATGTTGCGGACGCCGGGCGGATCTTCGATGGCAGTGCCACCGTGAGCCACTCCAGCCTCCTGCCAGGCACGCACAGCCTCTGCACTGCCCAGACTGAAACCGATGGTGCCACCGTTGGCATGGCACGCTGGCTGCCCATCGATCGGCGCGGTTACACCGAACATCCGCCCATCCTTGAAGTACAGCAGCCGTCCCTTCTCGTCGAATACGCCCGCCCGCGCGTCCATCGCGGCGAACAGGGCGTCGTAGAAGCGACGTGCGGCATTCATGTCGTTCGTTCCTACGGTGATGTGGCTGAACATGCGGGCACTCCATGTGGAAAACCGCAGTGTCGATGAGCATGGGCGACTTCGCAAATCGCTGCATCATCGCCGCCCCGCTCGCGACCGGACGTGCTGCTACTTGGCGGTGCTGAGCAGCAGTACCGCCGCCGTGACCAGGGCGATGCCAATCCAGCCGATCGGCCGCAGGCGGTTACCGAACAACAGGCGGCCGCAGCTGGCGGTGCCGATCACGCCGATCGCCCCCCACATCGCATAGGCCGTGGCCAGATCCATGTAGCGTACGGCCTGGCCCAGCAGGGCGAAGGCAATCCAGACCAGGACGATAGCACCGACGCCCCAGCGCCAACGACGGAAACCTTCCGACTTGGCCACCATCATGTTGGCGGCGACGTCGATCAACGCCGAGCAGATCACGAAAAACAGGGCCAGGGTATTCATCAGTGCGCCTCCCCGAGGGTGACGCAGACGATGCCGGCCACGGCCAGCATCAGGCCGGCCAACTGCTGCAGCGACAGGCTCTCGCCGAACACGGTGAGGCCGACCACGGTCAGCAGGGTCAGGCCGAGGCCTTCCCACACCGCGTAGGCCACGCCCACGGCGATGCGGCGCACCGACTGCGCCAGGAAGAAGTAGGACAGCGCCAGCGCGCCGGCCATGATCAGGTAGCCGGTCCAGCCGCCATCGCGGGCGGCATGGGCCATGAACGAGGTGCCGACCACCTCGGCGATGATCGCCACGGTCAGGCAGGCCCAGGCGGCCAGCGCGCCACGGGCGGGAACAGTACGGGACATGTGAAGCTCCTTGCAGGGCGGGGACCGCGCCGCCTCTTCAATGGGTCCACGGCATGCGTGGAGGGTCCGGAACGCCCCGCAGACAGGGGCGACGGCGGCCAGTATCATCGCCTTTTACGGTGGTATCAAAATGGATTCCATCGACAGGAGCGATGGTTCAATGCCCTATTCCCCCGAATCCCTGCAGGCCTTCGTGGAAGCCGCCGCGCTGGGCTCGTTCTCGGCGGCGGCGCGCCGCCTGCGCAAGACGCAGTCAACGGTCAGTACCGCCATTGCCCATCTGGAGGCCGACCTCGGGGTGAGCCTGTTCGACCGCAGCGGGCGCTACCCCCGGTTGACCGAGGCCGGGCGCCAGGTGCTTGGCCATGCCCAGGAAATCCTCGCCGCCGATGCCCGCCTGCAGCAGTTGAGTGTGCGCCTGGCCGCGCCGGTCGAAGCGCGGCTGACCGTGGTGTTCTCCGACGTGTACCAGCTCGATCCGGAGCAGCGCGTGCTGCAGCGCTTTGCCGAAGCATTCCCGGAGATCGAACTGGAATGGCTGGATGCCGAAGGCGATGACGTGCTGGAGCTGGTCGGCAGCGGCCGCGCCGCGCTGGGCCTGCTGCCGCGCCAGGAAAGCTATCCGGATGGTCTGGTGGCACGGCCATTGGCCCATCACAGCGAGCTGTCGGTGTATGTGGCGCGCGACCATGCGCTGGCCGACGCCGGCCGTCGCGCAGCTTCCCAGCTGGCACGGTACCGGCAGGTGCGATTGAGCGCGGAGGTCGACCATGCGCGGGCGGTTACCGGGCTGGCGTGGACCGCCACCGACTACCTGATGGTGATGGAGATGGCCGAGGACGGCATCGGCTGGGCCGAGCTGCCACGCGCGCTGGTACAGCGCTACGACCGCGGGCAGCTGGTGGAACTGACGCTGCCCGGCTGGCCACGACGCATCCACAGCGACCTGCTGTGGCGCCGCGACGCGCCGCCGGGACCGGCCGCACTGTGGTGGGCCGACGCGTTGGGATGACACAAAAAAGGGGACGGAGGGGATCAAGTCGTTTGTGCCACAAACGACTTGATCCCCTCCGTCCCCTTTTTCAGTTGCCGGCCAGCGGCCGGCACTACCGGTCAACGATGGGCGAGCGCGTAATCCAGCGCCGCGCACACCGCGGCCACCTGCGCGTCGTTGCACTGCTGCGGGGTCGCCCGGGGGCTGTCCGGGTAGACCTCGGTGGTGGTAGTGAACTTCGCACCGGTGATGCCCGCGCACAGTCCGAGCTTCACCAGCGGATACTCGATCACGCCGTGGGCCACCACCGGCGAGCCGATGATCTCGCCCTTGTCGTCGGCCGGGGCGATGTGGGTCACCTTTTCCACCTCAGCGATCACCGCCTGCTGGAAGGCCGGCTGCGGGTTCTCGCTGTCATCCACCAGGTAGAAGCCATCGGGGATCAGGCCCGGCTCGAACGGCTTGCCGTCACGTGCGGCCAGCGCTGGGCGGAACTCGCTCTCGTCGCTGTCGGTGGTCTCGTGCAGGTCGATGTGCAGCACGAACTGGCCCTTGTACGGCGCGATCAGATCGATCACCGCCGTTGATTCACGCGCCGGGCCATCGGCGCGGAAGTTGCGGTTCGGGTCGATCGCATCGAAGTTCCAGCGGTTGATGCGCTCGAAACCCCACGGGTTCACGCACGGCGCAACCAGCAGGTTGGCCTTGGCGGCATAGTCGGCGGCGTGCTTCTCGAGGAATTCCAGCGCGCCCATCACGCCGCTGGTCTCGTAGCCGTGCACGCCACCGGTGACCAGTGCGGCCGGCAGCGCCGGGTTCCAGTCGCGGCTGCGCAGGGCAAACAGAGTATAGCTCTCGCCGGCGTAGTCGAGCTGACCATAGGCCACCTTGTCGAAGCGCGATGCGAGCGACTCGATGCGCGGCAGCACCTCCTTGTCATACCGACGCAGGCGCTGCTGGCGGCCACGCCACAGCTCCCGTTCCGCCGCTCCCCACGGTTGGCCAGGGGTTCCGACGGGGTAGAAGGGGGCTTGGGACATGGCGGATCTCAGCGAGTCAGGAAACAATCGCCCACTCTATCACCGGGGCACGGGCATGAACCGGGGGCGCATTCCAATAGCGAATGGAATCAGCAATAATTCTCATTTGCGACCTTCCACAACCTCTACCGATGGCCATCCACGCCCTGCAACCGGCCCGCCTGCCCCTGGCCGCCGCCCTCGCCCTGTGCCTGCTTCCGGCCACCCGCGCCTTTGCCCAGGACAGCGCCACTACGCTGGACAGCATCCAGGTCTCGGGCAGCTGGCTCGGCACCGGCCTGCATGACAGCGTCAAGCGCTTTGCCGGCGCACGCACGGTGGTCGACCGCCAGCGCATCGAGGCCAGCGGCGCGGCCAGCATCGGCGATGCCATGCGCCGCATCCCCGGCGTGCAGGTCACCGAAAACTCCGGCACCGCCGGCAGTTCCGTGTCGCTGAACATCGGCGTTCGTGGCCTGACCGGCCGCTACTCGCCGCGTTCGACGGTACTGCTGGACGGCGTGCCGCTGGCGGTAGCGCCGTATGGGCAGCCGCAGCTGTCGTTCGCGCCGACCAGCCTGTCGAACATCGAATCGATCGACGTGGTGCGTGGTGGCGGCGCGGTACGCTACGGCCCGCAGAACGTGGGCGGCATCATCAACTTCAGTACCCGTGCCATTCCCACCGGCACCGGCCTGCATGGCGAAGCCGGTGTGCGCTACACCGCCTACGACCACGGCGGCGGCGACAGCACCCAGTACAACGCCTTCCTCGGCGGCACCGGCGACAATGGCCTGGGCGCGGCCCTGCTGTACTCCGGCCAGGACGGCCGCGGCTGGCGCCAGGGCAGCGATGACCGCTTCAACGACCTGGCGCTGAAGTTCGCCTATGCCATCGACGAACAACAGGAACTGCGCGCCAAGCTGTCCTACTACGATGTGCGCTCGCTGACCCCGGGCGGCCTGACTCGCGCCCAGTACGAGGCCGACCCGTTCCAGAACACCCGCCCCACCGATTTCTGGAAGGGCCATCGCACCGGCATCGACCTGGGCTACACCAACACGCTGTCGGCCAACAGCGAGTTCGAGGTGCTGGCTTATTACAACGAGAGTACCCGTGCCAGCTCGCTGATCAACGCCGCCAACACCCAGTTGACCGTGCAGCCGCGCGACTACCGCGTGCTCGGCATCGAGCCGCGCTACACCCAGCGCCTGCATTGGGGTGCAAGCGTTCACGACATCACCGCCGGCTACCGTTTCCTGCGCGAACGTGGCAACGACCGCAGCTACACCGTCACCCGCCGCACCGGCGTGGCCGGCGCCACCAACCGCTTCGACAACGCCACCGACGCCCACGCGTTCTACATCGACGACCGCATCGCGATCGGCCAGTGGCGGATCACCCCGGGCGTGCGCATGGAGTGGATCGACATGGACCGCCGCCAGGCCGGTGGCGCGGCGACCTTCAGCAGCCGCAACGACAAGGCTCTGCCCTCGCTCAACATCGCTTATCTGCTGACTCCGCAGCTGACCGTGTTCGGCAACTACACCACCTCGTTCGGGCCGGTGCAGAACATCCAGCTCAATTCGCAGACGGCCAGCAACCCGCTGAACCCGGAAATCGCCAGGACCACCGAGCTGGGCGCGCGCTGGCAGGACGGCGCCCTGCGCGCGGAAGTGACCGTGTTCAAGATGCGCTTCGACAACCAGATCCTGCAGGTGCCGGGCATCACCCCGCCGACCTTCCAGAACATCGGCGCCACCGACCACAAGGGCGTGGAGAGCGCGGTGGAGTACCACTTCGCCGAGGACAGTGCGCTGGCCGGGTTGGAGCTGTACGCCAACTACACCTGGACCAAGGCGGTCCAGCAGTCCGGTGACAACCGTGGCCTGGACGTGCCGTTCTACTCGCGCGACACCGACAGCGTCGGCGCCCGCTACGCGCTGGCCGGCTGGACCTTCAATGTCTCCAGCACCCACCAGAGCGGCCAGTTCTCCGATGCCGCCAACACCTGGGAAGAAACCGCCGATGCGCGCGTGGGCCGCGTGCCGGGCGTGCGCCTGTGGAATGCGCAGGTGGCCTGGCAGGTGCCGGGCCTGGGTGACAGCGAGATCGCGCTGGGCGTGAACAACCTGGCCGACACGCGCTGGTACACCCGCAACGTCGATGGCAACGCCGGCCGCATGGTGGCCGCACCGCGCACCTTCTACGTGCAGGGTCGCTACCGCTTCTGAAGCGGTAGCCGCCCGATGCAGTGACGGTGGCGATCACGGTGGCGGCGTATCATGCCGCCACCATGTCACTGCCTGTTTCGCCATCGCGCCTGCATTCGGCCTTCCAGGGCCTGCGCCTGCGGCTGCGCGGCAGCGACCTGTGGTTCATCGCACTTGCCCTGCTGGTCGGCCTGCTTGCCGGCTACCTGACCCTGCTGCAGTCCGGCATCGCACGCTGGCTGCAGGGCACGCTGTACGGGCTGGATGAAGGGATGCGCCTGAGCTCCCTGCCCTCGATGACCTGGGCCGCGCTGCTGGTGCTGCCGCTGGGTGGCCTGCTGGTGGGCCTGGTCAGTTTGGCGGCAACGCGACTCAAGCGGCCCCTGCTCGATGCGGTGGAAGCCAATGCCCTGCACGGCGGCCGCATGTCGATGCGCGACAACCTGATCGTGTTGACCCAGACCCTGTTGTCCAACGGCTGCGGCGCTTCGGTCGGGCTGGAAGCCTCGTATACGCAGATGGGGGCCGGCACTGGCTCGCAGCTGGGCCGGGTGATGCGCCTGCGCCGCAACGATGTGCGCATCCTGGTCGGCGCCGGTGCCGCCGGTGCCATTGCCGCCGCCTTCGGTGCGCCGCTGGCCGGTGCGTTCTATGCCTTCGAGATCGTCATCGGCGCCTACACGCCGGCCGCACTGGCCCCGGTGGCGGTCGCCGCGCTGGCCGGCGCGTTTGTGGCCGACCAGGCCGGCATCGAGGCCTACCTGCTGCCCGCCGCCTCGACCATCGACGTGCGCGCCGCCGACTACGCCATCTACGGCCTGCTCGGCTGCTGCTGCGCGATGGTCGGCATTGTCATCATGCGGCTCATCGCCTCGATCGAGGGCACGGTCAAGCGCAGCCCGCTGCCTGCCTGGGGTCGGCCGGTGGTGGGCGGCCTGCTGCTGATCCCGCTGGCCATGGCAAGCCCACAGGTGCTGTCGTCAGGCCACGGCGCGCTGCATCTTGACCTGACCACGCATCTGCCGCTGATCTGGATCGGCGGCCTGCTGACCCTGAAATGCCTGGCCTCGGGCATCTCGCTGGGCTTCGGCTTCCGCGGCGGCCTGTTCTTTGCCTCGCTGTTCATGGGCACCCTGGTCGGCGCGCTGTTCGCGGGCCTGCTCGGCATGGCCACTGGCGTGCCCGTGGTCGACGCCACCTCTGCGGCGCTGGCCGGCATGGCCGCATTGGCCGCTGCCGTGGTCGGTGCGCCAATGACCATGGCCATGCTGGTGCTGGAGGGCACCCACGATTTCCTGCTGACCAGCGTGGTGATGAGTGCAGTGCTGGTGTCCAGCACGCTGGTGCGGCAGTGGTTCGGCTATTCGTTCTCGACCTGGCGCATGCACCTGCGTGGCGAAACCATCAGGAGCGCGCGCGACGTCGGCTGGGTGCACAACCTCAATGCCGGCCGGATGATGCGCAAAGGGGTTTCCACGGCTCCCGCTGACCTCGACGCCGCCGCCTTCCGCCAGCGCTTCCCGTTGGGCTCGGGCAGCCGCGTGATCCTGATCGACAGCGAAGGCCACTACGCGGGCATCGTGCAGATCCCACGCGTGTACGGCGATGGCGTGAAGCCGGAGACCGCGATCGGTGAGCTTGCCGAGAACCGTGACATCTCGCTGTCGCCGTCCGCGGACGTGGTCAGCGTGATGCAGCGCTTCGACCAGACCCAGGCCGATGAACTGGCCGTGGTCGGCGCCGACGGCCAGGTGCTGGGCGTGGTGTCCGAAGCCTTCGTACGCAAGCGCTATGCCGAGGAACTGGACAAGCGCCAGCGCGAACTGATGGGCGAGCGCGTCGACGACACCGACTGACCCCGAAAAAGGGGACGGAGGGGATTAAGTCGTTTCTGGCACTTCCGGGTATCCACGCATGGCGTGGATCTACTGTCACTTCGACCGGGTAGACTCCGGCCATGCGCTTCATTGAGACCTTCCAGGCCGGTCCTTTCGCCGACACCGTGGTCAGCCTGCGGGCCGCCTTCGTGCTGGGTACGTTGATCGGTGCCGAGCGCCAGTACCGGCAACGCACCGCCGGCCTGCGCACCAACGTGCTGGTGGCAGTCGGTGCCGCCGCCTTCGTCGACCTCGGCATGCGCATCGCCGGCAGTGCCGAGGCGGTGCGGGTGATCTCCTACGTGGTCTCCGGTGTCGGCTTCCTCGGCGCCGGCGTGATCATGAAGGAAGGCATGAACGTGCGTGGCCTGAACACCGCCGCCACCCTGTGGTGCTCTGCAGCGGTCGGCAGCTGCACCGGCGCGGACATGCTGGCCGAGGGCGTGCTGCTGACCGTGCTGATCATCGCCGGCAACACCCTGCTGCGGCCGTTGGTGAATGCCATCAACCGCATTCCGATCAACGAGGCAGCGACCGAAGCCACCTACGAGGTGCGCCTGAGCGTGGATGCCGACGCCGTGCCGCGGGTGCGCGAGCGCCTGGTCGATGCGCTGGAAGCGGCGCAGTATCCGGTGGGCGATGTGCAGGTGGTCGCCGGCACTGCCGGTCCACGTCGTGTTTCCTGCCGCGCGCCAGCAGCCGCCACGGCTGCGCGCCTTCATCGATGCGATGAAGGCCGCGTTGCCGCAGCTGCACGGAATGCGGCCGGCACCGCGCTAGGTCACCGGCCGCATCATCCACGCATGGCGTGGATCTACTGAGGGTACGGTAGATCCACGCCATGCGTGGATTCCGTCCAACCCCGCAATCAGTCAGCTTTCGCCGCCTCTGCATTCCACGCCGCGACCTTGGCCTTGGTGTCGGCCAGCATCTTGTCCAGCGCGGCGCGGTCATACACGTTGCCGCGCAGGATCACGCTGTCGATCTTCTCGGTGGCGGCGATGTCCTGCAGCGGGTTGGCGGTCAGCAGCACCAGGTCGGCGGCCTTGCCCTGCGCGACACCACCGTAACGGTCCATCTGGCCGAACCAGGCCGGGCCGGAACGGGTTGCGGCCGACAGCGCCTGCGGCGCGCTCAGACCCTCCTTCACGAACAGCTGCAGTTCCTGGTGCAGGGCGATGCCCGGGAAGTTGAACGAGTTGAGGAAGCCCGCATCGGTGCCGGCAATGATCGTCACGCCCGCCTCCTGCAGCAACGGCAGCACGGCCGCCACCTGGTGGTACTGCGCGTGGCGCGCCTCGATCTGTGCCGGCGTCGCCTTCGCGGCGCGGTCCACGCGCCACTGGTAGGTCGCGCGCAGGCCCGGGCCGATGTAGGCCAGGTACGGATCGTTGGCGTGGTCATCCTGGTCCAGGAAATCGAGGATACGGCCACCGTTGAGGGTCGGGGTCACGAATACGCCGCGCTTGGCGAAATCACGGTAGGCGTGCATCGCGGTGTCACGGTCGAAGCTGGCGTCGAGGCGGCGATTGGCTTCCGCGCGGTCGATGCGGCCGGCGCCGAAGTCGGCGGCGATCTTCGCTTCGTCCTTGCTGCCGGCCTTGAATGCGTAGTCCAGGTGCTCGATCGAGGCCAGGCCGGCATCGACCGCCTGCTCCACCGTCAGCGCCATCGGAATGTGGCCCGAGGCCTTGAAGCCGGCCTTGCGCGCTGCGCTGGCCGAATACAGGAACAGATCCGGCTTCAGCGTGCTGTCGGTGATCTTCACGAAATCGACCTTATCGTGCTGCAGTCGGGTGATCGCCTTGTCGACGTCGGCCTCGCTACCCACTTCGATCGTGCCCTTCCAGACCGGCTTGATGCCTTCGATCTTCGCGCCCGAGCTGAGCAGGCGCGGGCCGAACAGCGTGCCCCTGGCGATCTCGCCACGCCACTGCAGCACCTGCTCGGGCAGATCGCCGGAACAGTCACGCACGGTGGTGATGCCGTGCGCGATGTACAGCGGCAGCAGCGCCTTGTTCTCTTCGATCAGCGCCGGGCCGCCACCGAAGTGCACATGCATGTCCCACAGGCCCGGGATCAGGTATTTGCCCTTGGCATCGATCTGGCGGGCCGCGCTCCACTGGCCGCGCAGCTGCGCGTCCGGGCCCACCGCGACGATGTCCTCGCCGCGGATCACCACGCTCTGCCCAGCCCGCGCGCTGGCGTGCTCGACGTCGACCACGATGGCATTGCGGATCAGCAGGTCGGCGCGCTCGGCAGCAGATGCCGACAGCGGCGCCACCGCAAGAAGGATGGCAAGGGACAACGGGCGGGAACGGAACATGATGGACAGCATCCTGGTAGGCACGGCCAGCGTGCGGGTGGAAGGAGTAGCGGTTCAGCGCGCCGCGCCGTGCTGGCGCAGCAGGGTTTCAATGCCGGCATAGCCACGCTGGCGCGCGTGCGCCAGTGGCGTTACGCCATCGCCGTCGGCCAGCTCCGGGTCGGCACCGGCCTCCAGCAACAGCTGCACGATCTGCACATGGCGTTCACCACCGTCGCCAAGCAGGATCGCTTCCAGCAGCGCGGTCCAGTGCAGGCGGTTGACGTGGTCCACCGCCACACCTGCACGCAGCAGCATGCGCACGGTGGTGACGTGGCCGCGCTCGGCGGCCGGAATCAACGCAGTGCCCCCATAGCGGTTGGTGCTGCGCAGATCGGCGCCGTGCGCCAGGGTCATCGCCAGGATCTCATCCAGGCCGCGCGCGCCGGCATACAGGTAGGCACTGTCCTGCAGCGCATCCTTGGCATTGACGTCCGCCCCGGCCTCGATCAGTTCGCGCGCGGCATCCACGTTGTTGCCCTGCGTGGCCAGCAGCAGCGCCGTGCGGCCCTGGCCATCGCGCGCCTCAAGATCAGCACCATCGGCCAGTGCGCCGCGCACCGCCTCGGCATCGCCGCGGCTGGCGGCATCACGCAGGCGCGCGTCTGCGTCAGCTCTGGAGCTGGCAGTGCAGGCAGGGGTGACCATGGCCAGCAGACACAACAACAGCACGCGCGTGAACGGTGCAGGCCAGCCAGCAGGGCAATGGAAGCGCATCACGGTGTCTCCTTTTCTCCATCGCCGCAGGGCGATGGTCGCAGGGGCCGCGCATTGCCGGCCCCTGCCCCGCATGGTAGAAGTCGGCCTGGGTATCCAGAAGTGAAATGTTCAAATGCAAGACAGTGCCAAATCGAATAGAACCCTGTTCGAACTGGACCTGCTGCGGGCGCTGGTGATGGTGGCCGACTGCGGCAGCTTCACCACGGCGGCCACGCGCCTGCATTCGACGCAGTCCACGGTCAGCCAGAAGGTACGGCGGCTGGAGGAACTGGCCGGGCATCGCCTGCTCGAGCGCGGCCACCGCGATGTACACCCCACCGACGCCGGCCACACCCTGCTCGGCTATGCGCGGCGCATGCTCGACCTGAACGAGGAAATGGCACAGGCGCTGGCCGGCGCGACGGTGGAAACCGCGGTCCGCATCGGCGTACCCGAAGACTTCGTCAACCCGCAGACCACTCGCATGCTGGCCGCCTTCAGCCGCCGCCACCCGCAGGTGAAGCTGGAGATCAGCAGCGGCCTGAGCCGCGCCCTGGCACAGGGTTTCGACCACGGCGAGCTGGACCTGGTGCTGGTCAAGCAGCGCCGCAACAGCCGCCAGGCGGTGCACTGCCGCCGCGAGCCGATGCACTGGATCGACAGCCTGCGCAGCAGCTGCCTGCAGCAGGACCCGCTGCCGCTGGTCACCTTCCCGCCGCGAGGGCTGTACCGCGACGAGATGATCCACGCCGTGGAAGCGCTGGGCCTGCGCTGGCGCATTGCCTTCACCAGTTCGTCGCTGAGTGGCATCCAGGGCGCGGTGGCTGATGGCATCGGCATCAGCCTGCTGCCGCGCCGCGCGGTCACGCGCGAGCACCGCATCATCGATGGCGAGCGTGGGCTGCCGGTGATCAACAACTACGAAATCGGCCTGCTGCATCGTGCCGATGCCGATGATGCGGTGCGGGCACTGGCCAGCGAGCTGTGGCGGCAGGTACAGCGCGAACCGGATTGACCACGGTAGGTCCACGCCACGCGTGGATGCCTTACGCGCATTGATCATCGATATCTGATCAATCTTGCCGCACGGCAGGCATCATGGCCTCGTACAGTGCCCCTTGATTCCGTGCTCCACGGCGCCTCGCCATGTCCGACGAAACCCCGACCCGCTTCGATCCCCTGCCTGCGGCGCTGCAGACGCACCTGCAGCACCAGGGTGCACTGATCGCCGCGCGCGTGGCCGCCAGCTTCCCGACGTTGCCGGTGCAATGGCCGCTGGCCGCCAGCACATTGCAGCGCGTGGTCGATGCCGAACTGATCGATCGTGACGACTGCGGCGGCTGGGAAGCCCTGGGCGTGGCGTTCGGTGACACTCTGGCGCAACGCGTGCCGGGCCTGGCCTGGATGCAGGTCACCGATGCCTGGGGCATCGACGCGGTGCTGCGCCATGCCGACAGCAACTTGCAGATCGGCGCCGGCACCCTGCTGCTCAAGCGCGTGGAGCAGGGCGAGGTCATCGACATCGCCCATCTGCTGGCGTGGCTGGAAGAGTTCGTCGCCACCCGCGCAGACGATTACGCCTGAAAGCCGCCGGGCATGGCTCGGCACTACACGGAGCTGGCGCGGCGTGGATCTACAGCCAACGGCCATCCACCACTACCCGGCGCTGCACCGGCACCCCGGCCACGGCAGCCGGGCCATGATCGGCCCGCACGGCCACGAAAGTGGCCGGATGCCCTTCCACGAGACCGTATTGCGGCAGCCCGATCACCTGCGCCGCATGGGTCGTGACCATGTCCAGCGCCAGCATCAGGTCGGCATCGGTGTAGAAGCCCGAGCGGTAGCCCAGCAGCATCGCCCGCTGCAGCAGATCGCCGTTGCCGTAAGGCCACCAGCAGTCGCGGATGTTGTCGTTGCCGGCGAACACGCGCACGCCCGCATCATGCAGTGCGCGCAAAGGCGGAAATGGATGATCACCCGGCGCGTTGCTCATGATCGCCACACCCGCCGTGGCCAGCGCCTCGCCCACCTGCAACGCGCGCGCCAGCGGCACGTCGCCCAGCGAGTAGGCATGACTGACCGCCACCCGCCCCTGCAGGCCAGCGGCCCGGGTCCGCGCGGCAATGCGCAGCAACTGGGCCAGTCCGGTTTCGCCGGGCTCATGCAGGTGGATGTCCAGGCGCACGCCATAGCGCTCGGCCAGGCCGAACAGCAGTGCCAGCTGGCCCTCAGCATCGCCATCCAGCGTGGTCGGGTCGATGCCTCCCAGCACCTCCACGCCCGCTGCAAGGGCCTGCTCAAGCACGGCGGCGGTGCCCGGACAGGACATCACCCCGGCCTGCGGGAACGCCACCAGCTGGATCCGCATGATGTCGGCGCAGCGCAGCGCCGCCTCGCGCACCGCTTCGAGATGACGCAGGCCCGTGCTGCCGTCGATGTCGACGTGGCAGCGCATGGCCACCGTGCCGAAGCGGCTGCACTGGCGGATCAATGCCTCGGCACGGTCCACCATCGGCGCGGCACTCGCTACCGCGGCCTTCTCTACCGCCAACCGCTCACGCAGGCTGTTCACCGGTTGATGCGGGTGCCAGCGGTCGCCGACAAAACTCTTGTCCAGATGGATGTGGCCGTCGACCAGCCCGGGCAGGACCGCGAAGCCCTGCAGGTCGACGCATTCCGCCCCGTCGGCCGGCGAGGCCTCGCCATTGAGGCCACTGATGCGGCCGTCACGGATATGGAAATGCAGTGGCGCGCCGTAGCGGTCTACACCGCCATGGACGAACTGAAGCGTCATCGGAAACTCCCGAAAAGCCAAGTCATGACGCCATCCTGCGCGCCCGCGCTGTCATCGGCCAACGAAATATCTGGATGCCACATATTCACCAATCCGATGAACGCGGTTGCGACGGAGCTCGCAGCCACGCCGTGCACACGCCTGAACGGGTACCATAGGCACCTGTTTCCGCTGTGATGCCGCATGGGCCCGTCCGACCGCCACGATCGCCTCCGCCGCTGGCAGGCCGCGTCCCTGCTCGCTGCTGCCCCGATGGCCAGCCTGTCCGCCGCCGATACGGCCGCCACCGCGCCGCTGCAGGCGCCGCCGGGCCAACAGCGCATCGCATCGGCTGCCCTCGTCGAGCGGTTGCACCAGCGTGTGCTGTCCGGGCAGAGCGCCACCGCCACCCTGGAACACTGGTGCGCCGAACACGGCCTGGCCGAACAGGCGCGGGTGCGCGCGGTGCGTGTGCATGCCCAGGACAAGCCTGCCCCTGCCGATGTGCTGCAGGCGCTGGGTGCGACGCAGCCTGGCACCGCGCTGCGCTACCGCCGGGTACAGCTGGTCTGTGGCAGCCGCGTGCTGTCCGAGGCCGACAACTGGTACCTGCCGGACCATCTCAGCCCGGCCATGAACCAGGTGCTGGACAGCACCGACGAACCCTTTGGCCGCGTGGTCGGCCCGCTCGGTTTCCAGCGCCAGACCCTGGCTGACCAGACGTTCTGGCCACCGCGTGGCGAAGGCGACGACGGCGTGGTCCTGGAAGTGCGCGCGCTGCTACGCGATCGCCAGCAGCAGCCCTTCAGCTACGTCATCGAGTCGTACCTGCAACAGGCCCTGCCCTAGCCGACCGGCGCGCGCCATCACCGCGGTGTCTAGACAGCAGAAGGCCCGGCATTGCCGGGCCTTCTGTCTGCCCGCCC
Source organism: Stenotrophomonas maltophilia group sp. Smal12 (assembly GCF_037079935.1). Taxonomy (NCBI): domain Bacteria; kingdom Pseudomonadati; phylum Pseudomonadota; class Gammaproteobacteria; order Lysobacterales; family Lysobacteraceae; genus Stenotrophomonas; species Stenotrophomonas maltophilia group sp. Smal12. The sequence continues at coordinate 34,994 of NZ_JBAWUK010000021.1, forward strand.
GATCAGCGGAACCGGTAGTCCAGCTGCAGCCAGTACTGGCGGCCATACGGGTCGTAGTTGCCGACCGGGTAGAACGGCCAGCCGCCCCCGTTCCTGTCCGCCGGCGGGCGGCTGTCACGCAGGTTGTTGACGATCACGCCCACCGACAGGTTCTCGCCGAACTGGCGGAACACGCTGGCGTTGTAGGTCATGTACGGCGCGATGCGGCCACTGCCATCGGTCTTCGGCAGTGAACCGAAACGATTGCCGTACAGCGTGGTGGTCCAGTCGCCCTGGTTCCAGGTGATGCTGCCATTGGCCTTGCTGCGCCACTGGTAGTCATCCAGTGAATTGCGGATGTCACGCTCCGGATCATCGGAGAACTGCCGGTATTTATGCTCCAGCACCACGGTATAGGCCAGGCGCGTGGTGAAGCGGCCATAGCGGCCGGCGTCGAAGCGCCAGTTGCCCTTCAGGTCCAGGCCGCGCACCGACTCGGAGGCCGCGTTGATCGGATTGATCAGCACGCGGGTTACCTGGTCCGGCTGCACCGTGGCATTGGACGGGTTGCGGATCACCCGCGACAGCGCGTCCTGGCACAGCGGTGAACCGATATCGCGCGCTTCGCCACCCAACGTGCGTCCCAGGCGGCAATCAGCTTCATCACGAAGAATACGGCTGGTGTCGAGGCTGGTGACCTCATTGTCGATGCGGATGTCGTAGTAGTCAGCACTAAAGTCCAGCCCGGACAGCGGCGACCAGACCACGCCGAACCCATAGGATTTGGCGGTTTCCGGCTGCAGCTGTGCGTTGGCACGGTTGCTGTAGTCGATCGACAGGCCGTTGTAGTCGCAGTTGTCGTACGACTGGCCTGCAGTACGGCAGCGCCAGTAATCGGTCATGCCCGGGTTGTAGCCGCGGGTCTCGGTGGCAAACACGTAGTTCATGTCCGGTGCACGGAAGCTGGTCGCAGCAGAGCCGCGGATCAACAGGCTCTCGATCGGGCGGAACTCGACGCCGAAGCTCCAGGTCGCCTTGCCGATGTGCTCGCCGCCTGCGCGGTACTGGTCGTAGCGGCCGGCCAGCGTGGTGGTCAGCGATTGCAGCAACGGCAACTGCAGTTCAACGCCGGCCGCATAGCGATCACGATCACCGCCGGCACCGATACCGGCGCTGGTGTTCCAGAACTCGCCGGTGCCCAGGCGCGGGTCCGGGCGGTTACGGTAGCCCTGGCTGCCGGCCTCGACCACCGCCGCCAGCGCAGCATCGCCGCCCGGCAGTGCGAACAGGCGGCCATTGATGCTGGCGCTGAAGGTCTGCAGCCACGCCGCGTTGCGACTTTCCTGATAGTCGGACAGGCCCTCGTACTCGTTCGGAGTCAAAGGCTTGAACAGGCGCACCGGGTCCGGCGCATAGACCTCCACGCCATTGCGCACGCCCAGCTTCGGGCCCAGCAGGTACTCGTTGATGCCGGCCAGCAGCACCGGGCGACGGGTGCGGTTCTCGTAGCGCGAACGGCTGTAGACCGCCTCGTAGTCCCAGCCGCTGTCGCCGATCTGGCCGCGCGCGCCCAGGTTGAACGACCACGAGTTCTCCAGGAACCGATTGGCATTGCGCGGCAGGCCACCGATTTCCTCCGGCGCGAAGCGGCGGTACCAGCTCTCCAGGTTCCCGCTGTTCTGGTTGTAGAAGTAGTTGCGTGACGACGTCCAGGTCGGCGCACGCGTGTTGTTGTAGATGCGCGCGCTGCCCACGGCGACATCGGCGAACAGGTCGGTGGTGTCGTTGACGTGGAAGGTCAACAGGCCATAGCCATTGAGGTTGCGCTTCTGGGTCTGCACGGTCCAGTAGCTGGCGGCGGCCTCGTTGCTGCCGCAGTACCAGCCCTGGCGCGGGTTGTTGGCACGGAACACGCTGCCGCCATAAATGCCCGACGCTGCGTCGCAGCCGCTCACGCCCGGATCGATGTTGCGGCCGGTGGCAGCATTGCGGCGATAGGCGATCGCGGTCGCCTGCGGCGCCTTGCCGGCCGGATCATCGTCCAGTGAATCCATGAAGTCGCGTTGGCGCGCGTGGATCGCCTTGCGCACGTCGAACTCGAAGCCGAACAGCGCATCCCAACGCTCGCCGGAACTGCCACCGACCACCTGCGCCCGCTGGTTGTCACCCCCGCCCTGCTGGGTGCCGCCGGCGCGCACGTTCACGTCCACGCCTTCAAAGCGGTCCTTGAGGATGATGTTGACCACGCCGGCGATGGCATCGGAGCCATACACCGCCGACGCACCCGCGGCGAGCACCTCGATGCGCTCGATCAGGGCGCTGGGAATGTTGGCGAGGTTGACCACGTTCACCGAGCCCTCGTAGGCCAGCGGGTAGTCGGCCTGGCGGCGGCCGTTGACCAGCACCAGCGTGCGGTTCGGACCCAGTCCACGCAGGTTGATGGTGTTGGCGGCCGGTGTGAACGTATTGCCGAAGTCCTCGCCCTGCACGTTGCCGGTGTTCTCGGTCAGCGCGCTCAGCGCGTCGAAGGCATTGCGGTAGCCCTGCGCATCGATCTGCTCTCGGCTGATCACCGTCACCGGCGAGGGCCCCTCGACACTGGCACGGGGAATGCGCGAGCCGGTGACCTTCACTTCCTGCAATGTGGTGGGTGCGCTTTCCTGCGCGAAGGCCGGCAGCGAGACCAGCATCAGGGACGACAGCGCGAGCACCAGCGGACGCGGGCGCAACGCCTTGTGGGAGGCGGACATGGGCTTCCTGGGGGAGTGGGCGGGTGGTACGGGGGAGCCGTGGCCTGTGCGGCACATAACGATCCCGTAACGAAAGTGTCCTGAATGGGTGGTTTCAACGGAAATGACCAGCCCTGATGGGCTTATGCCTGAACCGAATCAGACCCCCGGCTCCGCTCACCGCATTTTTGCAATGTTTTGAATGGTGCAGGGAGGCGGGCACGGCCATCGTGCCGGGGATGATGATCCCGTATCCCACCTCGCTTCTCCCCCCGTTGCGACCGGTGCTGCGCCGTCACCTGCTGCAGCTGCAGGCCGCACCGGTCACCCTGCGCCCGTTCCAGCGTACCGACCTGCCGCGCTGGCGCCTGTTCGATGATCGCCGCCGGCGCGGCCGACGCCATCCGGCGGGTATCGACGAGGAAGCCCGCTTCCTGGCCCACATGCACCGCTCGCGGCTGGAGCAGGACAACGATCAGCTGATGCTGGGGGTATTCGATGACGAGCACGGCACCGTGCTGGACCAGTTGCATGTCCGCCTGCAGTGCTTGCATACGCGCTGCGCCGAGCTGCTGTCGCTGCAGCATTGGCACCCGCACGCGGATGCAGCGCTGCGGGCGCTGTGCCCGTTCCTTTTCGAGGATGTGGGCGTGCACCGCCTGTTCGTGATGCTGCCACCGGACTGCAGCAGCCCGTTCGCCACTGCACTGCACGCCTTCGGCTTCGAACAGGAAGGGCTGCTGCGCGACCACCACCTGGATCTGGACGGTTGGCAGGATCGCCAGCTGCTGGCACTGACCGCGCCGGTCTGGCGCAGCCGCCAGCACCCCGAGAGTTAGCGGACCCGCTCCAGCGATGCACCTGCGCCGGTCAGCACTGCGCAGGCGTGGTCCTGCAGCTCTTCAGCGCTGGCCTCGTTGCCGGTGCCGGGGTCCACACGGGTGGCCAGCAGGATGAAACCCGGGCCACCCTGCACCGGATCCCGTCCCGCCACCACCAGGCTCCACTGGCCCACGTCGTCCACGCCGGCGAGGTCATAGGCCAGCAGATTGAGCGGATTGGCGGTCAGTTCCGCGCCCGGCAACAGGCGGGCCTGGTACTGATGACCGCGCAGCGGCACCGGCAACGGTGACCACTGGCTGCCCAGGGCAGCGGCATGCACGTCCAACGCCTGCAACACGTCGCCACGCAGGCAATCCACGTGGATATGCAGCTGGTGCTGCGAACGGCCGTGCGGCGAGTTCAATGCCAGGCTCGCGACGTTGCGCGGCAGCGGTTGCCGCAAGGCTTGTTCGGTGTGGCTGCGCGCCTGCCAGGCCGCAGCGAAGTAGTTCGGCGCCCCACGCTGGTAAAGACCGCGGTTCTCGATGCCACTTACCTTGTCCAGCGGCATCAGCAGGAACTGGTAGTCACCGTGTGCATCCTTGACCAGCACGTCACGGCGGCCGGTTGCCGTCTCTACCCGCAGGCAGCTGCCGCGCGGGCCGTCAGCTGCCTGGCAGTCACGCTCGATCAGGCGCCACAGCGCATCGGAATGGGCGGGCGGCGGAGGCGGCGCGCTCGCACAGGCGGACAACAGCAGCAGGGGCGACAGCAGCAACGGGCGCAGGGACACGGCGGCGACTCACGGAACAAGCACGGCAGGCGGTGCCGCGCTGCATTCTAGCCAGTGCGGTGCTGCAATCAGTAGGTGCCGAACGGCACTTCAACCACGATCGGAGCCACGCCCTCGCCCGCCTGCAGGGTGTAGCGGTCCAGTGCGCCATCATCTTCGGCGTGCGGCTGGCGCTGGAAATGCAGGGGATAACGGTCATCACCCAGGCGCACGGCGCTGCCATCGGCCTCCAGCGCGGCACCTTCGGGAATCAGCAGTCCACCCAGGTCGCTATAGGCCCCCGGCACATCGGTGAAACCATAGTCAGCCAGCTCATCCACGCGCTGCATCGCATAGACGTGCGGCAGGTAGGGGCGTGCCGGGCTGCGGCCATTGCTGAGGTCGGTCACCCAGGCCTGTGGCAGGTGGTATTGCTCGCGCAGTGCGGCCACGCCCAGCGACGGGCTGGCCACCTGCAGGCAGCACACCGCGCGCTTGCCCTCACGATCGACAATGGCGAATCGATCGCCACGAGTGGCGGCCTGCGGCAGCATCGCGAACGCCAGGTTGCGCTGAGCGGGTGCGTAGCCTGCCTCGGTCTGCAGGTTGCGCCAGGCACCGAACACCGGCGCTTCCGCAGCGGCGTCCGGCGCCGGTTCGATGGCAGAGGCGGCAAACGCCACGCCCAGCACCGACACTGCCAGTACCCTTCTCGCCCTGCGCTTGTCGCGCAAACTGCCTGCAGTCATAGCGTATCCAACACCTGCACCGGAATGGCCCGGCCTGCCCGCTGGCGTGCTGCCAGCCATCCCTGCCACTATGCAATGACCACGCTGTGCCGGCAATGACCGGAGTGCTGACGCCTTTCGCGCGACGGGTGCTATCGTTCCGCCCATCTTCCCTGCGCAGGAGCGCTCGCATGTCCGCCTTCCGTCTGTCCCTGCTACTGCCTGCGTCGGCCCTGCTGCTGTCGGCCTGCGTCAGCACCCCTGGCCCGCAGGTCAAGGGTACCGGCCACTGCGATGCCAGCCAGCTGGGCTGGGCAATCGGCCAGCCGGCCAACGAACCCAACATCCGCCGCCTGTCCAGCGAGAGCGGCGCCGGCCTGGTCAACCCGATCGGCCCCAGCACCATCACCACCAAGGACATCCGCCAGGATCGCCTGCGCGTGTACGTGGACAAGGACAACATCATCACCGCCACCCGCTGCGAGTAGGCGCTGTAGAGCCGAGCCCACGCTCGGCTGCGCTTCCGTGACAGCCGAGGGCAGGCTTGGCTCTACAGAAAACCCCAGTCGAGCATGGCTCGACGCTACATGTCAGGGTTCGGTATACCCCGCGCAGTCCGGCAGCGCCTGGTCGGGGTTGAACACCCCATCACTGAAGCGGAACAGCCGCGTGTAGCTGCACGCCGGGTCCTGCTCGGTGCGCAGGTCCTTCTTCTTCAGCGGGCCCCTGGCCAGCGAATCCTCGAAGCGCGAAACACCCGCCGGGAACCGGGTCGCCACGGTCTGGTAGCGCAGCACCGGCATGCCCTCGGCCACCGGATCCAGCCCGAGCTTGGCCGAGAACCCGTATTCGTCGTGGCAGGCGCCTGCGCGCTGCTTCATGTCCTGCTCGCTGAAACAGGCGCGGATCATCGCATTGCCCAGCCATGGCACGGTCAGCACGTCGTCGTCCACCTGGATGTCGTCCTGCAGGTGGCGCACGCGTGCCAACTGCAGCGTGGACGCGTCGGCACCTCCACCGGAGTACATGGTGCTGAACTTGACGATGCCGCCTACCAGCACATTCTGGCGGGCGCGCTGCTGCGGGTCGGTCACTGTTTCGTCGCTGCCCACGCCCGACGCCAGGCGCACGATCCACGGCCACAGTGACAGGTCGGCTTCCTGCGGCACGTCGATGCTGACGTGGTAGGTGTGTGGCTTGCCCTGGCCCTGCACCTTCTCAAGCACTTCCAGCACGCTCGGCCGGTCACCCTCCTCGGCGACCGGCTGCACGCGCACGCACCAGTTGCCGTCCCGCGTGCAGTCATAAAGCCCCGACGGTCCAGTCTCACTCGCGATCAGCACCTGCCCCAGCGGTTCCATCACGTTGCCGGCGGCATCGCGCTGCTGCGGCAGGATAGAAGACTGTGCCAGCACCAGCAGCGGGGTCGCCAGCAATGCAGCGCACAGGGCGGCGCGGACGGGAATGGAAGGCATGTGCGGCTCCTGTGGCTGGGATTCCGATGGTAACCGCTACCCGGACGGCGTCGGGCCTGCCCGGCATCGCCCTTGTAGCGTCGAGCCATGCTCGACTGCCCTTTCCGTCCTCAATGCCCACTGCAATCGCAGCTGCCCCACCCCTTCGCCTTCGAGGTCTGGCCGATGCCCGGGTTGAACGTATTGCTCGGGTCCAGCTGCTTGTAGAACCCGGCCAGCGCCGGCTTGGCCGGGTACAGGTGGCCGACGTTGTGCTCGGCCGGATACTCGGCGCCACGCTTGTCCAGCAGCGCCCACATCGCATGCTCGATCGCCATCGGGTCTTCGCCCTTGCGCGCGATGTAGTCCTGATGGAACACGTGGCACAGGAAGTGCCCGTAATACAGCTTGTGCAGCAGACGGGCGTCGATATCAGGTGGTAGCTGCTCGAACCAGTCGGCGTCGTCACGTCGCAGCGCGATATCCAGCGCGACGATGTCCTGCACCTGCTCACGATGCACTTCGCGGTAGCGCACCGCGGCACCGGCTACGGCGAAACGATGCAGGAACGCCTTGCGCCCCTCCTCGGCCGTGCAGTGGAAATAGCCGCCTTCGTGGCCAGCGAAGAAATCGCGCAGCCAGGCTTCGGTTTGCGCTGCGTCCTGCGCGGACACCTTCAGCAGCAGGTGATGCTCATAGCGCTGGCGGAACTCACCCATGCGCTTGGGCAGGTGCGAGGGCAGCAGGCCGGTCAGCACCTGCATCACCCGGTCGGTCACCCCGCGCAGGCCCAGCCGTTCGAACCAGCCATCGATGCGGCTCTTCAATGCGAACGCCGCGGGCACACGAGAGGTACCGAGGCGATCAATCAGCAGGAAGCTGTCCTTGCCGTAGCGCTCGCCGATGTCATAGGCATCGCGGTGAATGTACTCGCCCGCGATCGGCAGGCGCTCGAAGCCGGTCAGCAGCTGGCGGCGGATCGCGGTGAGGCTGTCGGTGCGGTTGCTGCCGATGTAGAAGACTTCGGCGGCCTCCTTTTCGAAGGTGTCCAGGCGCACCGCGAACACCGCCAGCTTGCCCGCGGACCCGGCCGCCTCGAAGTGGCGGCTGGGATCGGCGTTGAAACGTGCGGGGGTATCGGCATCGACCTTGCGTACTTCCTCGGCATAGCGTGGATCGGAAGCCGCACGGCCGTCGCCATCGCCCACGTCGGCGGCCGTGTAGTCACCGGCCTGCAGGCGCTGCAGGATCTGCTCGGGCGTGTCACCCAGCGCGATGCCCAGATGGTTGACCAGCTGCAACTGGCCCTGCGCATCGACCTGCGCATACAGCGCCAGCTCGGTGTAGGCCGGGCCACGTCGCACCAGCGCGCCACCGGAGTTGTTGCAGATGCCGCCCAGCACCGAGGCGCCGATGCAGGACGAGCCGATCACCGAATGCGGTTCGCGACCCAGCGGGGCCAGCGTCTGCTCCAGGCGGTCCAGCGTCGCGCCAGGCAGGCACAGCACCTGCCGGCCTTCGTTCAACAACTGGATGCCGGTCAGGCGCAGCGTGCTGACCAGCACGATCGGCCGGCCATAGTCATCGCCATCCGGGGTCGAGCCACCGGTCAGCCCGGTATTGGCCGCCTGCAGGATGATCGCGGCGCCGCCCTGCACCGCTGCCTGCAGCACGCGCCACAGTTCCAGCAGCGTCCCCGGGCGCACCACCGCCAGCACTGGGCCATCGCCGAAGCGGTAGCCGCGACGGAAGCGCCGCGTGGCCTTGTCGCCGGTCAGTACATGGCGATTGCCGACCGCATCGCGCAACTGTGCCAGCACGGCGTCGTGGCCGCTCATGGCAGGCTGACCAGCGAATCGCGGCCGATGTCGGCGATGCGGCGCGCACCGGTCAGGGTCATCGCCACGCGCATTTCCTTGGCGATCAGGTCCAGCAGGTTGGCCACGCCGGCCTCGCCCTGCGCGGCCAGCGCATAGATGAAGGCGCGTCCCAGCAGCACGGTATCGGCCCCAAGCGCCAGCATGCGCACCACATCCAGGCCAGTGCGGATGCCGGAATCGGCGAGGATCTTCAGGTCGCCCTGCACCGCATCGGCGATGGCCGGCAACGCACGCGCGGTGGACAGCACGCCGTCCAGCTGGCGGCCACCGTGATTGGAGACCACGATGCCATCGGCACCGAACTTCACCGCATCACGCGCGTCATCCGGGTCGAGGATGCCCTTGATCACCATCGGGCCCTTCCAGAATTCGCGGATCCACTCCAGGTCCTTCCACGAAATGGAGGGATCGAAGTTGCTGCCCAGCCAACCGATGTAATCCTCCAGCCCGGTCGGGTTGCCGCGGTAGGTGGAGATGTTGCCCAGGTCATGCGGGCGGCCGAACAGGCCCACGTCCCACGCCCAGTGCGGATGGGTGATGGCCTGGCCGATGCGGCGCAGCGAGGCATTCGGGCCGCTCATGCCCGAGTGTGCATCGCGGTAGCGCGCGCCCGGCACCGGCATGTCCACGGTGAATACCAGCGTGGTCACGCCGGCGGCCTGTGCACGCTCCAGCGCATTGCGCATGAAGCCACGGTCGCGCAGCACGTACAGCTGGAACCACATCGGCCGCTGGATGGCCGGTACCACTTCCTCGATCGGGCACACCGACACCGTGGAGAGGGTGAACGGGATGCCGCGGCTGTCAGCCGCGCGCGCCGCCTGTACCTCGCCGCGCCGCGCATACATGCCGGTCAGGCCGACCGGCGCCAGCGCCACCGGCATCGCCAGTTTTTCGCCGAACAGCTCGGTTTCCAGGCTCAGGTCGGACATGTTGCGCAGGATGCGCTGGCGCAGCGCGATGTCGGACAGGTCGGAAACGTTGCGCTTCAGCGTGTGCTCGGCATACGCGCCGCCATCGATGTAGTGGAACAGGAACGGCGGCAGCCGGCGTTCGGCAGCAGCACGGTAATCGGTGGAGGCGGAGATGATCATGGGGTCAACCGTGGGGGGAAGGCAGGCGCGAGGCCCGCGCACGCCGGGCTTCGTTGTCATCGAGGGTGCGCAGCGTTGTGTGCACGAACTCGAGGTGGGCATGCGCGGCGGCGCGCGCGCGTTCGGGGTCGCCGGCCAGCACCGCATCCATCATCTCGCGGTGCTGGTCGGACAGCGGCGAGAAGGTCCTCGCCGAGGTGTAGAGCTTTTCGCGGCTCTGCGAGATGTTGGTCTGCAGCAGTTCGAACAGCCCGCGCATCACCTGCAGCAGCACCAGATTGTGCGAGGCCTCGGCGATGGACAGGTGGAAGGCCGCGTCGGCCTCGGCTTCGCCGGTGGGGTCGTCCTTGCCGTGCGCGTCCATCATGGTCTGGAAGGCCTGTGCGATGCGCGCGCGGTCCTCGTCGGTGGCACGCAGCGCCGCATGCCAGGCGGTGGCACCTTCCAGCGCGTGGCGGATCTCCAGCACGTCGAAGCGGTATTCCGGGTCGCCCTGGAACAGCGGCAGGTACGGCGCCAGCGGTTCATCCAGCGCCTGCCGCGCGCGTGCCGCAGGCTCGGCCACGTAGGTGCCGCCACCGACCCGTGCGGTCAACAGACCCTGGCTGGCCAGCTGCGCGATGGCCTCGCGCAAGGCCGTGCGCGAGACCCCCAGCTGCACCGCCAGGGTGCGCTCGGCCGGCAGCCGGTCACCCGGCTGCAGCCGTTGTTCCTGCACCAGGCCGCGCAGCTGCGCGGCCACCTTGTCCGAAATACGTTGCGTGCTCATGGCGCCATTGTGGCCCGAAGCGCGCAGCGGGTGGTCGGCCAGCCGCGCATGGCTCAGGGAATCATCCAGGTCAGCCAGTAAGCCTGGGCCAGGGTGATCAGGCCGACCATCGTGGTGAAGATCAGGCTGTGCTTGACCGTGAAGCGGAACAGATCCGACTCCTTGCCGGCCAGGCCGACCGCCGCGCAGGCAATGGCGATCGACTGCGGCGAGATCATCTTGCCGGTGACACCGCCGGTGGTGTTGGCCGCTACCAGCAGCACGTCGGACACGCCGATCTGCTGTGCGGTGGTGGCCTGCAGTGCCGAGAACAAGGCATTGGACGAGGTGTCCGAACCGGTCAGGAACACGCCCAGCCAGCCCAGGAACGGTGAGAAGAACGGGAACGCGTCGCCGGTATGCGCCAGCGCCAGGGCCAACGTGGCAGACAGTCCCGAGTAGTTGGCGATGAAGGCGAACGCCAGCACCATGCCAATCGAGTAGATCGGCATGCGCAGCTCACGCACGGTCTCGCCGAAGGTCTGCAGCGCCGAACGGACCGGCATGCGCAGCGCGATGATGGCGATCAACGCGGCCAGGATGATCGAGGTACCGGTGGCCGAGAACCAGTCGAACTTGTAGATGGCTTCATAGCTCAGCGGCGCAGCCACGATCGGTGGCATCTTCTGCACCAGCTGGTCCAGGCCTGGCACCGGGATCTTCAGCACCCAGCCTTCCAGCGGGCCGCCCGCCGCGAACAGCGACTTGAACGGCTTGATGCTCCACAGCGTGACCATCGCGGTGAGGATCAGGAACGGCGACCATGCCCTGGCGATCTGGCCGACGCTGTGGAGCGGTGCCTCCAGCGCCTGTGCGGCCGCCTCGGCGCTGGTTTCGATGTCGAAACGGAAGATCCGTACCGGCTTCCAGCGGCGCAGGAACAGGGTCAGGCACACCAGCGACGCCAGCGAGGCGGTGATGTCCGGCAGCTCCGGGCCGATGAAGTTGGAGGTCAGGTACTGCGCGATGGCGAACGAGCCACCGGCCACCAGCACCGCCGGCCAGGTTTCCTTGATGCCGCGCCAGCCATCCATGATCGCCATGATCCAGAACAGCACGATGATGGTCAGGAACGGCAGCTGGCGACCGGCCATCTGGCCGATCTCGAATGCATCCAGGCCGGTGACCTGCCCGGCCACGATGATCGGAATGCCCATCGCGCCGAACGCTACCGGCGCGGTGTTGACGATCAGGCACAGGCCGGCGGCAGACAGCGGCTTGAAGCCCAGCCCGACCAGCAGCGCCGCGGTGACCGCCACTGGCGCACCGAAACCGGCCGCACCTTCCAGGAAGGCGCCAAAGGCGAAGCCGACCATCAGCATCTGCAGGCGCTGGTCTTCAGTCACGGACAGGATCGAGGCGCGGATGATGTCGAATTGCCCGGTCTTGACCGAAACTTTGTAGAGGAACACCGCACCGATGATGATCCACGCGATGGGCCACAGGCCGTAGACGAAACCGAAGCCGGCCGCGCCCAGCGCCTGGGGCAACGGCATGCGGTAGAACAACAGGGCCACGCCGAGTGCGATGGCCACGGTGATCGTGCCGGCCAGCCAGCCCTTCATGCGCAGCACGGCCAGGGCAACGAAGAAGAACGCGATCGGCAGCAGCGCGATCAGGCTCGACAGCCACAGGTTGCCGGCGGGGTCGTACAGGTGTTGCCAGGGCTGCATGAAGACTCTCGACTGGAAACGGAAGGAGCCCACCGCAGGCGGTGGGTCGCCGTGGCCGTCGATCAGTGGTATTACCATTAATGATTGCGATCAGACCACTTGCAGCGGATTTAACCGCTACTCCGACGAAGAGCCTATTAGACCATAGGGCTAGCCCTTTATTGGTCTGACCATTTGAGCCTTCATGGTGGTGCCGGCCGCTGGCCGGCAACTCGACCTTCCCTACGAGATCCGTTTCTCCAACCGCCGCATCACCGCCAGCACCAGCACGCACAGCACGCTGACCCCGATCGCGATCACGTACTTGCTGATCCCCACCGCAATCCCGATCGCCGCCGCCATGATCAGCGAACTGGCCGTGGTCAAGCCGCTGACCTGGTCCTCGCGTGAGCCGCGCAGAATGGTGCCAGCGGCCACGAAGCCGACGCAGGCCACCACCGCTTCGATCAGGCGCACCGGATCAACCTGCAGCAGGTCGCGGTAACGCTCCTGCTGGAAATGCTCGGCCACCGAGTCGCCGAGACCGACGATCAATGCCGCCGCTCCGGCAATGAGCATGTGCGTACGCAGGCCGGCGGCGTGCTTGCCCATTTCCCGCTCGACACCGAGCACACCGCCGAACAGCATCGCTGCGGCTACGCGCAGCAGGATCGAGACATCCTGGGTGAGTTCCATGGGCAAGCTCCGGAATTTTCCCGCAGCGTCGCGCGGCGATTGTGGGACGGCGGTGAAGGCCATGGCACGCCTTCTTCACCGCCCGCTTTCATCCACGCATGGCGTGGATCTGCGGGCCGCATTCGCTCACTGCGCGAGGTAGCCACCATCGATGGCGTAGTACGTGCCGGTCGCGAACGAGGCATCGTCGCTGGCCAGCCAGGCTACCAATGCGGCCACTTCCTCCGGCGTACCCAGCCGCTTCAACGCGTGCCGCCCTTCCAGCGTGGCGCGCACCTTCGGGTCCATCTTCTCCAGCAGTGGCGTGCTGATGAAGCCCGGACCCACCGCGTTGACACGGATGCCGTCAGCCGCATGTTCCCACGCTGCGGTCTGGGTCAGCCCGACCACGCCGTGCTTGGCCGCCACGTACGCAGTGGAACCGGCATAGCCCACCTGGCCCAGGATCGAGGCCATGTTGATGATGCTGCCGCCCGTGCCGGCCGCGCGCATGGCCTGGATCTGCGCACGCTGGCACAGGAACACGCTGGTGAGGTTGACATCGATCACGCGCTGCCAGCCATCGATAGGATAGTCACCGCTGGCGGCGGCCGGCCCGCTGATGCCGGCGTTGTTGACCGCCACGTGCAGGCCGTCGAGTTCCTTGATCGTGCGCTGCACCGCTGCCTCCACCGCCGCGTCGTCGGTGACGTCCAGCGCGATGCCGATGGCCTGTGTGCCGGTGCTGCGCAACTGCGCCACGGTGGCATCCACTGCATCCTGCTTGAGGTCCCAGACCGAGATACGGGCACCGGATGCGGCCAGCGTCTGGGCCACGGCCAGGCCGATGCCCGACACGCCTCCGGTCACGATCGCGGTCTTGCCGGTGAGCTGGTAGTCAATCATCTGCGTTCTCCAAATGCGGGGGTATCGAAGTGGCCTGCAACAGCCAACCTACCTACCTTACGCGCGCGCCCGTGATGGCCGGGCTGACATCGCATCTCCAGATCGTTCCAGCCATGAAACCTCAACTGCAGTTTATGTATGGAATTGTGTACGGATATGCGTGCAAAACCCCGGCGTATGTTCTTCTGCTTTTTCACTTTGGCCGTAATCGCAAATCGTTTTGACCTTATCGAAGTCAAAAGCGCGCGAATCGCGGCGACAATGGGAAACGCTTCCAGTTTCTTCGACACATTCAATTCAACCTGTGTTTGCGCAGAGCGATGTCCCGATATTTCACTTTTGCTGATTACCGCCAGTTCGGCGAACGCCATGGCTACGACTACCGGATCGAAGGGAGTGAACTGCGCGACGACCAATGGGCAGGGCGTGGCGACGTCCACGAACAGTCACTGCGCGGTGGCCTGGGCCTGATCGCCTCGGACGTGCACAACCGGTTCACCTACACGGCCACCGCTGTGCACGGTGCCGGCCTGACCATCCGCCTGATGCTTCAGGGCGAAGTGGATGTCCAGTTTCCTCGTCGCAAGGGGTTCACCCTGCGCGCCGGCACAGGCATGACCACCAGCCACCATGAACCTGTGTCGATGGCCGGGCTGCATCCCGGTGGCAGCCACCTGCGCGGGGTCAGCTTGAGCGTACCGGCCGATCTGGACGTGGACATGCTGCGCCTGCCGGCACTGCAACGGGTCCTTCATTCCCCTCTGCAGTGCCGCCACTGGGCCATTCCGCATGCCTTGCTGCCGACGCTCGCCCAATTGTTCGACAGCCCCTGGCAGGACGACATCGATGCGCTGTGGCGCGAAGGCGTGGCCCTGCAGGTGTTGGCCGTCGGCCTGCAGGCCGAGGATATGCAGACCGAGCATGTACGCACGCTGCGCGCCGGCCAGCGCGAGCGGCTGGAGCGAGTGCGCAGCTACCTGCATGACGACCCCAGCCATGCCCACAGCCTGATCGAACTGGCCCAGCTGGCCTGCTTGAGCCCCAGCTCCTTGCGCCGCCATTTTGCCCAGCAATATGGAAGCTCGGTGTTCGACTACCTGCATGAGCAGCGCATGCGCCATGCCGAACAGGGCCTGCGCGAAAACGGATGGACCGTCGAGCAGGCTGCCGCCGCCAGCGGCTACCGCCACCCCAGCAACTTCGCCGCCGCGTTCCGCAAGCGCTTCGGCCTGGTCCCCAGCCGCTGGCGTACGGGCCCCTCGAAGGTGGGCTGAAGGCCCGGGCCCTGGCAGGTGTCGACCTTGGTCGACACGCTCCTGCGCCATTGCGGGTGCCGGCCAGCGGCCGGCACTACCACGTGCTACCAGGCACGGCCCGGCGTCACCCTGCGGGCCTCAATACACCGGCAGATCGATGTAGCTGGCCTGCGCCGCGCTATGCCAGACCCGCTGCGTGGCCTTCTGGTAATCGCCCGGCTTGGCCAGGTAGATGTTCGGCACGTAGGTCTGCGGATTGCGGTCGTACAGCGGGAACAGGCTGGACTGCACCTGCACCATCACCCGGTGGCCCTTCTGGAACGTATGGTTGGCGTTGGGCAGATCGAAGCGATACGGCAGCACCTGGTTGGCGGCCAGCGGCTTCGGATCGCTGAAGCTCTCGCGGTAGCGGCCACGGAAGATCGCCAGCGACACCGGCAGCTCGTAGCCCCCCATTTCCGGCGTCGACGCTTCCTGGTCCGGATACACGTCGATCAGCTTCACCACCCAGTCGCTGTCGGTGCCACTGGTCGACGCCTGCAGATGCACCACCGGCGCGCCGCCGATGCGCAGCGGCGCGGTCAGCGGTTCGGTGATGAAGGTCAGCACGTCCGGGCGACCATCGACAAAGCGCTGGTCCTTGACCAGCCAGGTGGTCCACATGTCGCGGTCACCGAAGCGGACCGGGCGCGGCACGAACGGCACCGGCTTGGCCGGGTCGGACACGTATTCCTCGAAATCACCCTCGCCCGCCGCCGGTGCCTGGAACGCCAGCTTGCCCCCGGCGCGCAGGTACAGCGGCTTGCTGCTGGCGGCACACCCCTTGTCGCAGCTGCGCGGCCAGCCCTTCAAGCGGTCCCAGTGGTTTTCGCCGGTGTTGTAGATCAGCACCGGTGGCGTATCGGCCTTCGGCGCGCCATCCACCAGGTACTGGTCAAAGAAGGGCTTGAGCACGTCGCGGCGGAACTGCAGCGCGGTATCGCCGTCGAACTTCAGCGCACCCAGTTCGCTGCCGCTGTAGTTCACCTGGCTGTGTCGCCACGGCCCCATCACCAGGTAATTGCGGTTGTTGCCGCTATCGCGTCCTTCCATCGCCTGATAGGCGTGGTTGGCACCCCACATGTCCTCCTGGTCCCACAGGCCCTGCAGCCACATGGTCGGCACCTTCAGCGGTGTCTTTGCCATCACCGCGTCCAGCGCCTGGCCCTGCCAGAAGCCGTCATAGGCCGGATGCTCGACCAGCTTCTTCCACCAGGTCAACTGGTCCACGCCGGTGAAACGCGCGTAGTCGCCTGCCGAGCCGATGCGCAGGAAGGTGCTGTAGTCGTCGTAGCCGAGGCTGGGCAGCGGCGTACCCTTGCCGCGCTTCTCGGTCTGCATGGCGAAGTAGTTGAAGTTGACCTGGCGGAACGCACCGTAGTTGAGCCAGTCGTCACCCATCCAGCCATCGACCATCGGGCTCTGTGGTGCGGCCACCTTCAACGCCGGATGCGGGTCGGTCAACGCCATCACCACGGTGAAGCCCTCGTACGACGAGCCGAGCATGCCGACCTTGCCATTGCTCTCCGGTACGTTCTTCACCAGCCAGTCGATGGTGTCCCAGGCATCGGTGGAATGGTCGACTTTGGTGTTGTTCAACGGCCCGCGCAGCGGCCGGGTCATCACGTAATCGCCCTCGGAACCATACTTGCCGCGGATATCCTGGAACACGCGGATGTAGCCGCCGTCGACAAACACCTCGTCACCCTGCGGCAACAGGTCGCGCATGCGCGGCGAATCACTGCGGCTGGCGCGACCGGCAGCATCATAGGGGGTCCGGGTCAGCAGAATCGGCGCATTGTGGGCGCCCTTGGGCACCACGATCACCGTGTACAGCTTGGTGCCATCACGCATCGGCACCATCACCACGCGCTTGTCGTAGTCGCGACCGACATCCGGGGCAACGAACGGCTTGCCGCTGATATCCGGGGTCATCGGCGGGGTATCGGCGGCCAGCACGGTGCTGGACAGGCAAAGGGCAATGGCTACAGCGACGGCACGCACACGCATGGACAACCCCTCCCGGCAGGAAAGCCTCAAGCCTACTCCTGCCTGGCGCCGTGAAGTGTGCGCAGGCTTTGCATTCTTCGGTGGATGCGGGCAGGACTGATGGCACATGTGCCTGCGGTGCCGCTGCGCTCGTCGGCGAAAGGTAGTGCCGGCACCGCAATGAACTGCAGGGCATCGACTTCGATACGCAGGCCCGGGCGGGCACCGTGGCCGCCAGCGAACATTCCGGCCAGTGCTTCGCGGTCCAGGCGCTGCCCAGCAATACCGACCATGCTGAAGTCGGTGCAGAAATGATCCATCAGCGCATCCAGCGTACTGGCGGCTGCTTCCGCACGGAACCAGGCCTGCAGCTTGGCGATCAGATCATGGAACTCGTTCTCTGCGGTCATCATCATTGCATTGTCTCGGGTTGGGAAAGAGAGATCGATTGCGGACGGCGCAGCAGCGTCATCGGCAGCAGCGTCATTGCAGCGGCCAAACCCAGCGCCACGCTGGTGGCGCGTTCCGGCAGCCATTGCATGGCCAATGCCAGCAGCAGTGCGATGGCGGCGGTGCCGAGGCAGAAGCTGAGCTGGCGGTTGAGGTTCCAGAGTGCACTGGCATCGCCCAACGCCTCACCTTCCACGCCATGGAAGGCCAGCGTCTGCGCGGTGCTGCTGCACAGGCTGCCGCCGGCGCCCATCAACGCGAACAACAATCCGGCCAGCACGAAGGCCGGCTGCGGCAGCAGCGCCATCAACAACAGGCCGCTGGCCTGCAGGAGCATGCCGGCGCGCAGTACCGCGGCCGGACCGAAGCGAGCCAGCAGGCGCTTGCTGGCCATGATCGCGATGGCCGCAGCCAGCGCCCAGGGCAGCATCAGCGCGCCGATGCGTGCCGCGCTGTAACCGGCGTGGTGCAATTGCAGGGTACTGACCAGTTGGCTGCCGATGAACACACCGGGTACGGCGAGATACACCAGCATCGCCAGCCGCAGCCCGCGATGGGACAGCAGCGACCAGCGCAGCAGTGGCTGCGCCTGCCGACGTGCATGTCGCAGGTGCGTCGCCGCCAGCAACAGCGCGGCCAGCAGCAACACGGCACCTGCACCGCGATGTCCCGATTCGCCCAGCCAGGTCAGCGCCAGCAGCAGCGCACCCAGCGCCAGCATCGCGGTGGACAGGGCATAGGCCTGCAGGCGCGGCGCACTGCGCGCGCCATCGGCCGGCATCCAGGCCAGCACCAGACCGATGACCGCTACCGCCAACGGCAGGCTGGCCCAGAGCACACCGCGCCAGGACAGCCACTGCACCAGCAGCCCGCCCAGCGCCGGCGCCAGTGCTGGCACCAGCAGCGCCACCAGCAGGATGCGGCGGGTCAGCGCGCCACGTTGGTCGGGCGTGCATTGCCGGTACGCTGCGGCTTGCGCCACGGGAATCAGCAGGCCACCGGCCAGGCCCTGCAGCAGGCGCCAGCCGAGCAGCCAGCCGATTCCTGGCGCTGCGCCAGCCAGCACAGCGGCGACCGCGAACAACAGCAACGCCGCCAGCAGCAAGCGACGCTCGCCACAGCGTGCGGCCAGCCACGGCGCCAGCGGAATCACCATGCTCAGGCCCAGCATGTACGCCGTGCCGACCCAGGCCAGGGTGCTCACGTCGGCGTGCAGCTCCGCTGCCAATGCCGGATAGGCCACCGTGGCGATGAACATGTTGACCAGATCCAGGGCGAATACCAGCAGGAAGATCGCCTCATGGCGCAGGCGGGGGGACGGCATCGGCGGCGCTCCAGCGAGGAAGCAGCCAGCATGCCGCCCGGACCCCATTGGAAAAACACGACGGCAGCTGCAACACTGTCAAATCTGTTCTGACAATGAATCGCCATGGTCAGCCTCGATCGCTTCGATATCTTCCGTGCCGTGGTCGAAGCCGGCAGCCTGACCGCTGCGGCCGATCGGCTCGGCCTCAGCCGCGCGGTGGTCAGCTTCAACCTGAAGCGGCTGGAGCAGGAGCTGGGCGTGACCCTGCTGTTGCGCAGTACCCGCCACCTGTCCCTGACCGAGGCCGGCGAGCAGTTCCTGCAACATTGCGTGCAGGCACTGGATGCTGCGCAGGCGGCGATCGATGCCGCGCGCCGCGACCAGCACCAGCTGCAGGGCGTGCTGCGCCTGACCACCACACCGGAGTACGCCCAGCTACGCCTGATTCCCGCGTTGGAGGCGTTCCGCGCGCAGCACCCGGCCCTGCAGCTGCACCTTTCAACTTCTCCAGCGCCAGCGGACCTCATTCCCGAACGCTTCGACCTGGCGATTCGCCTCGGCCGCCTGCCGGACTCGGGCCTGCACGCCATGAACTGGAGCGCCACCCGCTGTACGCGGTGGCGGCGCCGTCACTGCTGGCGCGCCTGCCCTCTGCCGAGGCTGCCGACGATCCAGTACTGCTGGGCACCCTGCCCCGCCTGGGCTATCCGCGCCTGGCCGATGTGCCGGTGGTTGCACCTGACGGCAGCGATGCCTTGTTTGCCACCAACCCGGGCAACGCCGTGGTACGCGTGGATGGTGCCAGCAGCCTGCGCGCGTTCGCCTTGGCCGGCGCCGGGGTCACCGTGCTGCCACGCTGGCTGATCGAGGACGACCTGGCCCAGGACCGGCTGCGCCCGGTGCTGCGCCAGCACCGCTTCCCGCAGCAGAGTGTCTACGCGGTCTATCCGCACAGTTCGCAGCCTTCACCGAAAGTGCGGCAGCTGATCGATTTCCTGCGCAGGTGGTTCGGCACCGCACCTTTGTAGAGCCGAGTCCATGCTCGGCTGCCCATCGGTTCGATTGACCGTTCATCAGCCGAGCGTGGGCTCGGCTCTACAGGAACACCACGAACGGACACGGCCCTGTGCGGGCCGTGTCGTCAGGCATCAGCGCAGCACCTGCTCCACCAGCTGCACATCTACCGTCTGCAGCGGCTCGGCGGCATTGCGCGACAGCTGCACCTGGTAGGTGCCGCCGTCGATCTTCCACTGGCGCGCCTGCGCATCGTAGTGCGCCAGCGTCTTCGGCTCGGCTTCGATGCGGATGCGGCGCTGTTCGCCCGGCTGCAGGGTCACCTTGTCGTAGCCGATCAGGCGGATCGGCGTGGTGCTGCCGGCCGGCAGCTTCAGGTACAGCTGGGCCACGTCGGCGCCGGCGCGCTTGCCGGTATTGCGGATATCGACGCTGGCGACCAGGCGCGAGCCTTCCACGCTCACCTTCAGGTTCTCATAGGCGAACGAGGTGTAGGACAGGCCATGGCCAAAGGCGAAGGTCGGGGTCAGGCCCTTGGCCGCCATCCACTTGTAGCCGACGTTGGCGCCTTCGATATCGAAATCGAACACATCACCGAACGGCTTGGCCGGCTTGAAGCCGAGGCCATCGATATGCGGGCGCGGCAGCTGCGATTCGTCCGTCACCCAGGTCACCGGCAGGCGGCCGGACGGATTGACCTGGCCGGTCAGCAGCGCGGCGATGCCTTCGCCGCCGCGGATGCCCGGGTACCAGGCCTGCAGCATCGCTGGCACCTGCGCCAGCCAAGGGGTGCGCACCGGGCCGTTGGTTTCCAGCACCAGCACGGTCTTCGGGTTTGCCGCGGCCACCGCCGAGATCAGGGCGTCCTGGTTGTCCGGTAGCTGCATGTCCGGCAGGTCCACAGATTCGGCGGCCCACTGCGTGGCAAACACAATGGCCACATCGGCCTGCGCGGCGGCCCTGGCCGCAGCGGCGGCATTGGTGCCGTCCACATACTCGATGGTTGCGTCCGGACGCGCCGCACGCAGCGATTCCAGCGGCGAGGACGGGTGGAAGATCACCGGGCCCGGCCAGGTGGTCGGCAGCACGCCCGGCACCGCATTGGTGCCCTTGGCGGTGACGCCCACCATCGACGAACCACCGCCGCCGATCACGCCCTTGTCGGCATGGCCGCCGATGATGACGATGCGCTTCACGCTGTCGGCCAGCGGCAGCAGGTTGCCCTCATTGCGCAGCAGCACGCTGCCCTCTTCCACCGTGCGCTGGGCCACGGCGAAGCCGGCCTCGGCATCCACCTTCTGGTGCTGCGGCGGGTTGTCGAAGTTGCCGTGCAGGAACATCGTGCGCAGGATGCGCGTGACCATGTCATTCAGGCGCGCCTGCGGCACCACGCCGCCATGCACGGCCAGACGCAGCGGTTCGTCGAAGAACACCGCCGCGTCGAACACTTCACCGGCCGACTGCTGGTCCAGGCCGGCCAGCGCCGCCTTCGAACCGCTGTGCACGCCGCCCCAGTCGGACATCACGAAACCGGGGAACTTCCATTCCTGCTTCAGCACCTGGTTCATCAGGTAGCCGTTCTCACAGCCGTAGGTGCCGTTGATCTTGTTGTACGAGCACATCGCCACGCCCGGGCGGCCAGCCTCCAGCGCGATCTCGAAGGCCAGCAGGTCCGACTCGTGCATGGCCTGTTCGCCGATGCGCACGTCGTGGAAGTTGCGCCGGGTCTCCATGTCGTTCAGCGCGAAGTGCTTCATCGAGGAGATCACGTGCTGGCTCTGCACGCCCTGGATCAGCGCGCCGACCATCGAACCGGCCAGCAGCGGGTCCTCACCGGCATATTCGAAGTTGCGGCCGTTGCGTGGATCGCGCTGCAGGTTGACGCTGCCCGACAGCAGGATGTTGAAGCGCTGCTGCCACGCCTCGCGGCCCATGGTCGCGCCACCTGCGAAGGCGACTTCGCGGTTCCAGCTGGAGGCGGTGGATGGGCCTGAGGGCATTGCCGTGGCGAAATCGCCCGGACGGATGCCGCCCGGATTGGTCACGCCGACGCCGGCATCGGCCGACTGCTGCGACGGAATGCCCAGCCGCGCCACGCCCGGCACGAAACCGGCCGAACCGACCGCGCCTTCCGGCAGTGGGCCACCATCCTTGCCCAGCCCGAAGTAGCTGTGCAGCATCTGGAACTTCTCATCCTCGGTCATCGCCTTCAGCAGCAGCGCGGCGCGTGCATCGGCGTTGAGGGCGGTGTCCATCCATGGCTTTTCGCCGTGCTTGTCGGCGGCATAGGCCAGTGTCAGCAGGGTGGCGCGCAGGGTGCTGCCTTCCACCTTGAACGGCGCGCTGCTGGCGGCCTGGAAACCGTCGCTGAAATAGCTGGCATCCGCTTCCAGCGCCACACGCGCCGGATCGAAGCCGGCGGCCTTGGCCGATTCACCGGCCACTGCGCCGAGCAGCACCGCCGGTGCACCCAGCCGCGAACGGGTGACCAGCGCCGGCAGCTGCGCGGCACCTGCGCCGGCATCGGTATAGACCGCCACGGTGTGGCGGCCATCGTCCAGGCGCAGGTAGTTCAGACCCGGCTGGTCCGGGCCGGACTCAGCGGCGATCGGCAGCCGGGTCAGCACGGCCTGGCCGCGCTGGGTCTGGCCATCGTCCTTGCCCGCAGCAATGAAGCGGTACTCGTAACCCAGTCCGTCGGCCAGCACCTGCAGCGGATCGACCTGGCCAATACCGCGCTGCACCTGGCGCACGCTCACCGCGTCCACCTGCAGGGTCTTCAGCTGGGCGGCCAAGGCCGGCATCGCCTCGGCGGTCGGGGCCTGTTCCAGGGTCAGCACGGTGAACGCGGCAGGGTCGGCCCACGCTGGAGCGGCCAGTGCAGCGGACAGGGCCAGGGACAGTACAAGCGGCTTTGTAAACGTTTTCATCGACAGGCGTAATTCCGTTGCCAAGGCAATCGGTCCAGGGAAAGTGCCGCCGAAGGGTGCAGCGTTCATGCCGCGCAGGGATTGCCAGGCAACCTCCCGCAGGCCAAAGGACAGGCCGGTCTGCGCGCGGGACCCTCCTCCCGGCGTGACAACCTGCCTGCCCGAGCCGCGCAGGGCGACCCAATCCTGTGAAGATTGTGCGAGGGCGTTCACACCTGTCAACAGGACCTAAGTCACAGGGGCGATCCCAGCCTGCAGTTATCAGGCCATCACCGGCGGTCATCAGCGCGCCGTGCGAGGCTGCCGATAATGAAGGTCCCTGGCCACGAACCGATCCCATGACCGTCCACCGCGACTTCGACCATCTCTGGCGCGACCGCTGCGATACGTCCAGCCAGCGCGCACCGCGCGTGCTGATCCGTGTGTTCGTGGCCCCCGGTGAGCTGGAACGCAGCGTGGCGTTCTACGAGCAGCTGCAGGGCGTGGTGGCCGATGCGGGCTTTCCGTTTCCGGAGGCCGGGCTGCGCCTGGCCATGGTCGGTGCGTTCCTGTTGATCGAGGGCAGCGAGGCGGCGCTGGCGCCGTTCACCTCGACCACGGGGACACTGCTGGTCGATGACGTTCGGCCTTATCACGACAAACTGGTCGCCGCCGGCGCCGAGATCATCTTCCCGTTGCAGGTGGTCCCGACCGGGGCGGCGTTCAATGCGGTGCATCCCGATGGCACGGTGGTCGAGTACGTGCATCACCGGCCGGATCCGCAGGGGCGGTGAGGGTGCGCACGGCCGGGCTGCGCCCGGCCCCCGCGGTAGTGCCGGCCGCTGGCCGGCAACCTCAGAAGCAACAGCCGAAGCAAAAGCGGGCTTCCTGTGGGATGGCGGGGTGGGTCCGGCTGCGGGGGGCGCTGCAAGTACGTCCATGTAAGCTCGGTCGCGCCATCCATGGCGCTCACGCCCCGCAACCGGACCCACCCCGCCTTCGACAGTCTCTCGCGACCTGCAGTAGATCCACGCCATGCGTGGATGCTCTTCGTTTCATTGTCGAATTACTCGATTTCGATGGAGATTCATCCACGCATGGCGTGGATCTACAATCCCGTCATGTCTTCCCCCGCCCTGCCCTGGAACGGCACATTGCTGCTGGATGCGCACGCCGCCGTGCTGCACGGCCATGCCGGTGACAGCGCTTTGCATGCGCACTACGCCCATCAATTGCTGCTGAGCGACGGTACGCCCTGGCACGTCGAGATCGATGGCGTACAGCAGCAGGGCCAGCGGCTATGGCTGCCTTCGTTCCAGCCGCACGCGATCCTGTCGGCACCGGAAGCAGGCTGCACGGTGTTCCTTGAGCCGGCCCACGCCGATCCCACCCAGATCCAGCAGCATCTGCACGCGCTGCCGGGCAACGCGCTGGAGCTGCGCGATTGGTTGCCACGGCTGAGCCGCCCGCAACCGCTGGACCGCCGCGTGCAGGCGGCGTTGGCCCGTATCGCCCAGTACCTGCCCGGCCCGGTGCCGGCTGCCGACATCGCCGAAGCCGCGCACCTGTCAACCAGCCAGCTGCACCGGCGTTTCCAGTCCGACCTGGCGGTGACCCTGCGCGGCTGGGTGCTGTGGCAGCGCTTGCGTACCGCGCTCGCGCACCACCTGCAGGGGCACAGCCTGACCGCCAGCGCGCATGCCGCCGGCTTCGCCGACCTGGCCCATCTCTCGCGCAGCCTGCGCCGCATGTTCGGCATCGGTGCCGCACAGCTGCAGGGCCTGCAGTTGCACGCGACCTGACACGGCCGATCACCCACGCCTGCGCAGGCCTTCGGGCAGCTCCGGCACCTCGCCATGCGGCAGTTCACGAAACGGCGCCAGCAGCTGCCCCGCGTAATCGCGCGGATAGTCCGGTTGGCTGCCGATGCCGAGATCACATTGCTGCAGCCGATAACCGGGCGCATCGAAGGCGGTCCCCAGCAGATGATCCCATGCGGTCAGGAACAGGCCGAAGTTGACGTCACCGGCGGTGCCGTAACGCATGTGATGGAAGCGATGCAGCGGTGCCCACGCCATCACCCGGCCCAGCACACCCGGGCGCATGTCCACGTTGGAGTGCTGCAGCAGCAGCTGGATGGCGATGGCAAACGCCAGCACCGCCGCCACCGGCATCGGTAGGCCCAGCAGCAACAATGGCAGCACACCTCCCACCGCTTCGGCCGCCTGGTGCAGTGGGTGTTTCATCAGCCCGTTGAATCCGTACATGCGGGTCACGCTGTGATGCACCGCATGCAGGCGCCACAACCAGCCGATGCGATGGCTTGCGTAGTGCACCAGGGTGATGCCGAGATCGGCAGCGATGATCGCCACCAGTACCTGCAGCGCGAACGGCCACTGCAGCGGCCAGACCTGCCACGGAATGATCGCCGCCAGCAGCGGCACCGTGGCGATCGACAGCAGGTTCAGGCTCTCGTTGACCAGCGCGTGCAGGGCATCACGCACACGGTCGCCCTGGTCATGGTTGAACGCAGGGTCATACGGCCAGGCGCGCTCAGCGACGAACGAGACCGCAATGGCGATCGCCAGCAGGGCCAGCAGCCACAACGGATCGCCATGGCAGTGGCCGACCCAGACGACGGCAGTGGCAACGAACCCCAGCAGGAACAACGGGGCATACAGGCGCAGGATCCAGTGCTTCATGGGCAACCCGGGAAATGAGGGGCCTGCATGCTGGCGCCACGTGCGGGTTGCCGGCTTGAACAAACGGCGCAACCCTGCCGCACCGCGTTTCCCACATCCACGCATGGCGTGGATCTACAATGGCGCCCTCATCGCGCCCGGGACCGGCATGGATTCCTTCAACCTGATGCGTGCCTTCCGCCGCATCGTCGAACGCGGCGGGCTCGCTCGTGCCGCCGAAGACCTGGGCATGTCGCCCGCCGGGCTCAGCAAACAGCTGCGCACGCTGGAAGCGCATCTGGGCGTGGTACTGCTGCAGCGGACCACGCGGCGCATGAGCCTGACCGAAACCGGCCACGCCTATTACCGCGAATGCTGCCGCCTGCTCGACGAGCTGGAAGCGCTGGAACGTGGCATCGCCGAGCAGCGTGGCGAGGTGACCGGGCGCCTGCGCGTCAATGTGCCGCAGTCGTTCGCGCTGAGCACGCTGTCGCCGCTACTGCCCCGCTTCCTGCAGCAGCATCCGCAGCTGTCGCTGGACCTGGTGATGGAAGACCGCCTGCTCGATGCGGTCGGCGAGGGTTTCGATGTGTCGCTACGATTGCGCGCTGAGCTTGATGACTCACGACTGGTGGCACGCCGGCTGGCCTCGCTGCAGCAGGTGCTGTGCGCGGCGCCGTCCTACCTGCAGCAGCATCCGGCACCCCAGGCAGTAGGCGATCTGCAGGCGCATAGCGTGCTGGCCTACAGCCTGTCCGACTCGCCCGGCAGTTGGCCGCTGCTCGGCCCGGATGGGCAGGTGACGATCACCCTGCCGGCACGCGTGACCGTCAACAACAGCCTGCTATTGCGTGACCTGCTGGTGGCCGGCATGGGCATCGGCGCCCTGCCCTCGTTCCTGGCGGCACCAGCGCTGGCCCGTGGCGAACTGCAGCAGGTGCTGCCCGACCATCGCTATCCGCCGCGCTTCGTGCATGCGGTCTACCCCACCTCGCGCCATCTGCAGCCCAAGGTGCGTGCCTTCATCGACTTCCTGCACGCCGAGCTGCCCGGCTGCGCCGGTCTGGATTC
The DNA here is from genome assembly GCF_037079935.1 of Stenotrophomonas maltophilia group sp. Smal12. Classification (NCBI taxonomy): domain Bacteria; kingdom Pseudomonadati; phylum Pseudomonadota; class Gammaproteobacteria; order Lysobacterales; family Lysobacteraceae; genus Stenotrophomonas; species Stenotrophomonas maltophilia group sp. Smal12. Next base: position 61,208 of record NZ_JBAWUK010000021.1, read on the forward strand.
GTAACCGCCAGCGAAAACTGAGCTGCCCGCAGCGTGCTGTTTCGGCCACGCCGCGCTGCCTACTCTGCCGCCTCCCCTCTCACCGATGGCAGGCAGATGTCTTCCGTTCCTTCCCCCGCCACCGCAGCGCCGGTGGTCGATTTCTTCCACGACGTGGTCTGCGGCTGGTGCTTCGTGCTGGCCCCGCGCCTGCAGCAGGTATCGGCCGAACTCGGCATCCAGGTGCGCCACCGCAGCTTCGTGCTGCAGGATTCGCGCGCGCAGATGGTCGAGGTGTTCGGCTCGATGGCGCGCGCCAAGGCGATCATCCTGCGCCACTGGACCGACTGCGCCGCGCATGAAGACACCGCGCGCATCGATATCGAAGGCATGCGCGCACAGGACTTCGAGTATCCCTCCGGCTGGCTCGGCGCACTGGCCTGCCAGGCCGCAGGACTGATCGGTGGCAATGATGCCCATGGCGCGATGTTCGACGCGGTGCAATGGGCACACCTGCACCAGCACCGCAACATCGGCGATGCCGAAGTGCTGCTGGATATTGCCGAATCGCTGGGCCATCCACGTGGCGCCTTCGCTGACCACATGCGCAGCGACGCGGTGCGCCAGCGCGTGCAGGCCGATCGCGCCGACGCTGCCGCGCTCGGCATCCGGTCCATCCCCACCGTGATCGGCGGCAACGGCCTGCGCCTGCAGACCCTGCCGCTGCCGCAATTGCGCCAGGCCCTGGCGCCCCTGGTCGCGGCCTGAGCCGCGCCCTCCCCCACCCTGCAAGGAGACTCCCCATGACCCCACGTACCCTGTCCACCGCGCTGGCCCTGCTGCTGGCCGCCACCGCCGCTTCCACCCCCGTGTCCGCACACGAACGCGTTCCCTCCGGCCAGCAGGTCGGCACCAGCCCCTGGGGGCCGAAGGACGAGATCGGCCGCCTCAACCTGATCACCGAAGCCTCGCGCGCCGCGATCCTGTCGCGGGTCAGCGGCGGCAAGGCCTATGACCTGGCCACCGAATACTACGTCGGCATGCCCAGCTGGCAGGATGCCGGCGACCCGCACTACCAGTTCTGGATGACCCACACCCCGCGCGGCACGGTGATGGATGATCCGATGGGCGTGGGCGAAACCATGAACCTCACCCGCAGCTACACCGGCACCGCGTTCTCGATGTACAGCCACACCGGCACCCACATCGATGCGCTGAACCACTTCGGCATCCACGGGAAGATCTGGAACGGCTTCGAGGCCGACAAGCACCTCGGCGACCGTGGCTGGAATGTCACCGGCATCGAGAAGTTCCCGCCGCTGATAGCGCGTGGCGTGCTGATCGACGTGGCCGCCGCCAAGGGCGTGGACATGCTGCCGGACAGCTACCGCGTCACCCGCCAGGACCTGAAGGATGCGCTGGCACGCCAGAAGGTGAAACTGCAGCAGGGCGACGTGGTGCTGATCCGCACCGGCCGCATGCGCCTGTTCGAGCAGCCCAGGGCCTACATGGCCAACCCGCCGGGCATGGGCCTGGACGCGGCACGCTTCCTGGTCGAGGACGGCGGCGCGATGATCGTCGGTGCCGACAACCTCAGCTTCGAGACCTTCCCTTCGGAGGTGTCCGACGACTACGTGCCGCTGCACACCTACCTGCTGGCACAGCAGGGTGCGCCGATCATCGAGCTGGTGGCGCTGGACGAACTGGCCCGCGACAAGGTCTACGAATTCGCCTTCATCGGCGGCCCGCTGAAGATCCGCGGTGGCGATGCCGCGCCGCTGCGCCCGGTGGCGCTGCCGGTGCGCCCGTAACCAGGGGCATCCCCGGGTAGCGCCGGGCCATGCCGGGTGGGTGCCGACCTTGGTCGGCACCGCGCTTTACCGCTATCCACGCATGGCGTGGATCTACCAGGCTGCGGCATGGATTTGCCGGGGCTCTCTCCAGTAGATCCACGCCATGCGTGGATGCTTTCCCCCTTCAGCAACCTGAAACCGGACCCTCCGATTTCATTAGTAATTCTACTTACAACGCGAGTAGCATGTCTGGTCTCAGCCCCTGATACCGGCCCGTCGATACTCGCGCCATGCCCGCCGTTTCCGCCCGTTCCTGCCGTTTCCAGCCCGCCCGGCGCCTCCCCTGGAGGGCTGACTGATGGGTGCCGTCGTCGCCCTCGACCGGCTGCTGGACGGGCGCCAGCTGTGGCGTGGCCCGGCCCGCCAGGGCCCCACCAGCGACCATCTGGCCAGCGGCCATCCGGCACTGGATGCACGCCTGCCCGGCGGCGGCTGGCCGGCCAGCGGGCTGTGCGAGGTACTGCAGGCGGCGCCCGGCGTTGGCGAACTGGCGCTGGTCTGGCCGGCACTGGCCAGGCTGAGCCAGCGCGACCGCCCGATCGTGCTGGTCGCTCCGCCCTATCGCCCGCACGCTCCGGCCTGGGCAGCGGCCGGGCTGGAACTGGCCCAGCTGCAGGTCATCCAGGCCACGCCGAAGCAGGCACTGTGGGCCGCCGAACAGTGCCTGCGCTCTGCGGCCTGCGCGGCGGTACTGTGCTGGCCGCATCAAGCCGACGACCGCGCCCTGCGCCGCCTGCAGGTGGCCGCCGACAGCGGCCAGTGCCTGGGCTTCGTGTTCCGCGAGGCGCAGGCCGCGCGCAATCCTTCCCCGGCCAGCCTGCGCCTGCAGCTCGACCACGGCCAGGTGCGGGTGCTGAAGTGCCGTGGCGGCCTGCCGCCGGCACAACCGTTGCCGCTGGCCATCGCCCACTGAGGACGCGCCATGCACTGGGCCTGCCTGTTGTTGCCGCAGTTGGCGCTGGACAGCGTGCTGCGCCTGCAGCCCGACCCACAGCGGCCATTGGTACTGCTGCAGGGGCCGGCGCAGCGTCGCGTGCTGCGCGCGGTCAGCCCGTCGGCACGTGCAGCAGGGCTGCGCCCGGGCATGCTGCTGTCGGCTGCACAGGTACTGGTGCAGGACATGCACCTGCACGACTACGACCCCAATGCCGAACAGCACACCCGGCAGCTGCTGGCCAGCTGGGCCTATGCCTACAGCTCGCAGGTCAGCCTCGATTTTCCGCATGCGCTGGTGCTGGAAATCGGTGCCAGCCGCGCCCTGTTCGGTGACTGGCTGACGATCCAGCAGCGCCTGCGCAACGAACTGCACGAACTCGGCTTCCGCCACCGCCTGGTGGCCGCGCCTAACCCACATGCCGCGCGCGTGCTGGCCAACGTCCACGATGGCCTCGGCCTTGATGCGCAGCAGCTGCCGGCGGCGCTGGCGCAGCTGCCCCTGGCGCGCTGCGGCCTGCCCAGCGAGGCGGTGACGGTGCTTGGCCGTTCCGGCCTGCGCACGTTGGGCGCGGTGCTCAAGCTGCCGCGCGACAGCCTGGCCCGGCGCTTCGCCCCCGAGGTCCTGCAGCAGCTGGATGCATTGCGCGGGCTGCCCACCGCGCCATTGCGCTACTACCAGCCACCGGACCGTTTCGATGCGCGCATCGAATTCGAATACGAGATCGAATCCAGCCAGGCCCTGCTGTTCCCGCTGCGCCGCCTGCTGCTCGACCTGGCCGCGTTCCTGTGTTCGCGCGATGGCGGCGTGCAGCGCTTCGACCTGCATTTCGAGCATGACCTGTTGCCGGCCAGCGTGCTGACCATCGGCCTGTTGGCGCCCGAACGCGATCCCGCGTTGCTGTTCGAGATCGCGCGCAACCGCATGGAAGCGTTCGCCCTGCCGGCCGGCAGCCGCGCACTGCGCCTGCAGGCCGAACAGCTGCCGCCGTTCGTGCCCGCCGCGCGTGACCTGTTCGATACCCGTCCGGCGCAGGCGATGCCGTGGAACCAGCTGCGTGAGCGCCTGCGCGCGCGGCTCGGCGATGACGCCGTGCAGCCGCTGGCAGTGCAGGCCGACCATCGCCCCGAACGCGCCAGCGGCACCCAGCCAGCAGCCAGGCCACCGGCATACTGGCCACTGCGCCCCGGTTGGCTGCTGGACGCTCCACAGCCGCTGCGTGACCCGCGCCTGCGCATCATCGCCGGGCCGGAGCGGATCGAATCGGGCTGGTGGGACCAGGCTGACGCGCGCCGCGACTACTACGTGGTGGAAACCGCGCATGGCCAGCGCGGCTGGGCCTTCCGCGCGCGCAACGATCCGCATGCGCCGTGGATGCTGCACGGCTGGTTCGGCTGAGCCGCCATGCACAGCGAACTGCCCGGCTACGCCGAACTGCACTGCCTGTCGGCCTTCAGTTTCCAGCGCGGTGCTTCGATCGCCGAAGAGTTGTTCGCGCGCGCCGCTGGCCAGGGCTACCGCGCGTTGGCGATCACCGACGAATGCTCGCTGGCCGGCATCGTGCGCGCCTGGCAGGCAGCGAAGACACATGGCGTGGCGCTGATCGTCGGCGCCGAATTCCAGGTCGAGGACGGGCCGAAGCTGGCCCTGCTGTGCACCGACCAGGCCGCCTATGCCGGGCTGTGCCAGTTGATCACGACCTGTCGGCGGCGGGCTGCCAAGGGCGAATACCGCTGCCTGCGCGACGATCTGCTCGGCCTGCCCGACGGTTTGTTGTGCCTGTGGCTGGACCGGCAGCCATCCGCCACCGATCTTGAATTGCTACGCACCGGCTTCGATGATCGGCTGTGGCTGGCGGTGGAACTGCACCGCGAACACGATGATGCACGCCGCCTGCAGCAGCTGCAGGCCTTCGGCGAACGCCACCGCCTGCCCCTGGTCGCCAGTGGCGATGTGCACATGCACGTGCGCCGTCGCCGTGCCCTGCAGGACACACTGACCGCGATCCGCCACCGCTGCAGCGTGGCCGAGGCCGGCTGGCGCCTGTTTCCCAATGGCGAGCGCCACCTGCGCCCGCGTACCGCGCTGGCCCAGCTGTATCCGCCCGAACTGCTGGCTGAAACCCTGCGCATCGCCGATCGCTGCCACTTCACCCTGGAACAGCTGCAGTACACCTATCCGCGCGAGCTGGTGCCCGAAGGACACGATCCGGACAGCTGGCTGCGCGTGCTGGTCGAGCGCGGCATCCGGTGGCGCTGGAAAGGCGGCATCGAAGCGAAGCAACGCACGCAGATCGAGCACGAACTGGCGCTGATCAAGCAGAAGAACTACGCCTCGTATTTCCTCACCGTGCAGGACATCGTGCGCTTTGCGCGCAGCCAGGACATCCTCTGCCAGGGCCGTGGCTCAGCGGCCAACTCGGCGGTGTGCTTCGTGCTGGGCGTGACCGAGATCGACCCGGCACGCAGCAACCTGCTGTTCGAGCGCTTCATCTCCGCCGAGCGCGACGAACCACCGGATATCGACATCGACTTCGAGCACGAGCGTCGCGAGGAGGTGCTGCAGTACGTGTTCAAGCGCTACGGCCGCGAGCGCGCCGCACTGACCGCGGTGGCGATCAGCTACCGTGGCCGCAGCGCGATCCGCGACGTGGCCCGCGCACTGGGCCTGCCGATGGACCAGGTCAACGAACTGGGCGCGGCGATGGACCACTGGGGCGGCAACATCCCGCTGCCGGAAACCCTGCGCGAGCGTGGCTTCGATCCGGACACGCCGTTGATGCGGCGCCTGCTGGCACTCACCGCAGAGCTGATCGATTTTCCGCGCCACCTGTCGCAGCACCCGGGCGGTTTCGTCATCTCCGAGCATCCACTGTCGACCCTGGTACCGGTGGAGAACGCGGCGATGGCCGACCGCACCGTCATCCAGTGGGACAAGGATGACCTGGATGCCACCGGCCTGATGAAGGTCGACTGCCTGGCATTGGGCATGCTCACGGCCATCCGCAAGTGCCTGGCGATGCTGAAACAGCATGGCCTGCACGAAGGGCGCATGGATGCCATCCCGCCCAAGGATGCGAAAACCTTCGACATGATCTGCGCCGCCGATACCATCGGCGTGTTCCAGATCGAATCGCGCGCACAGATGGCGATGCTGCCGCGCATGCAGCCGCGCACGTTCTATGACCTGGTGATCGAAGTGGCGATCGTGCGCCCCGGCCCGATCCAGGGCGACATGGTGCACCCCTATCTGGAGCGGCGCCGGATCCTGCGCGAACAGGGCCCGGAGGCACTGAACGACCCGGACAACCCGCTCTACCCACCGCAGCTGGAACGCGTGTTCGCGCGTACGCTGGGCGTGCCATTGTTCCAGGAACAGGTGATGCAGCTGGCGGTCGAAGCAGCCGGCTACACGCCTGGCCAGGCCGATGCCCTGCGCCGTTCGATGGCCGCCTGGAAACGTCGTGGCGGGCTGGAACCGCATCGCGAGAAGCTGTTGGCCGGCATGCTGGAGAACGGCTTCAGTCGCGAATACGGCGAGCACCTGTTCGAGCGGATCAAGGGCTTCGGCGATTACGGCTTCCCGGAAAGCCACGCCGCCAGCTTCGCCCTGCTGACCTATAACAGCTGCTGGCTGAAATGCCACCACCCGGCCGCATTCACTGCCAGCCTGATCAACAGCCAGCCGCTGGGTTTCTACAGCCCCGACCAGCTGCTGCAGGACGCACGGCGGCATGGCATTACCGTTCTTCCCGTGGACGTACGCCACAGCGACTGGGACTGCACGCTGGACTTCAGCAGGGGGCCGGCGGCGATCCGTCTGGGCCTGCGCCTGATCGACGGCTGCAACGAAGATGCCGTGCAGGCCATCATGCGCGAGCGCGCGCGGCGCCCGTTCGACGACGTCGGCGACCTGTGCCAGCGCACCGCGCTGGACCGCCGCCAGCAGGGCCTGCTGGCCGATGCCGGGGCACTGCGCGGGCTCAGCGGCCATCGCCATCGTGCACGCTGGGATATCTCGGGCGTAGAGAACCGGCTGCCGCTGTTCGACCAGGCCCGTGCCACTGCCGAAGCACGCGTGCCCCTGCCACTGCCCAGCGCCTGGGAGGACATGCAGGCCGACTACCGCAGCACGGGCACCACCCTCGGCCGCCACCCGATCTCGTTCCTGCGCGCGCAGCTGCGCAGTCGTGGCTGCCTGGATGCCGCACAGCTGGCCGGGCACGGCCACGGCCGCCGTGTGCGCATCGCCGGACTGGTGCGCATGCGCCAGCGGCCACAGACCGCCAGTGGCGTTACCTTCCTCACCCTTGAAGACGAGACCGGCATGGTCAACGCCGTGGTCTGGCGCCACCTGGCCGACCGCCAGCACCGGGTGCTGGTCGACACCCAGCTGATGCAGATCGATGGCCGCCTGGAGCGCGTTGATGGCGTGCAGCATGTCATCGTGCAGCGCATGCACTGCCTGGATGAGCTGCTGCAGGGACTGCGCAGCCACAGCCGCGATTTCCACTGACGATACAGATCGTCACACAACGAACTGGCCTTTGCCCGCCGGCATCCGCTATCGTCGGCCTATCCAAGGAAGGACGACCCGATGCCCCGTGTGCTGCTGCTGACCACCCTGGTGGTCTCGACCCTTGCCCTGCTCGTTTCCGGCTGGACCGCCTGGAGCCTGCATCGCAGCCAATCGCCTGAGCGGATCATCGAAGCGCGCGGCCTGGTCATCCACGATGGCACTGGCCAACCACGGCTGATCCTCGGTGCGCCGGTGCCGGACCCCCTCAGCAGGGGCCGCACCCAAGGACCGCGTGCAACCGCGCTGTCCGGCCTGATCCTGCTTGGCCCCGACGGTTCCGAGCGCGGCGGTTATGGCACCAGCGACCGCGGGGGCGAAGCCCTGCTCACTCTGGACGATGCCACCGGCACCACCGAAGTCTTCAAGGTCGTCGCCAACCCGGACCGTGGCGCCAGCCTGATGGTCAAGCACCAGAACAATACCGGCGCCATGCTCACCTCCTGGCAGGGCAAGCCGGAGCTGATGTTCGTCGATGACAGTGGCCAGTCCTACTACGTGCGCCCCAACGCCAACGCCGCGCCCTGATCTGCTTCTAGCGTCGAGCCATGCTCGACTTTGTTTCGCCCCTGTAGCGCCGAGCCATGCTCGGCTGCTTCTAGCAACAGCAGCCGAGCATGGCTCGGCTCTACAAAGGTGAAGTAGCGTCGAGCATGGCTGGGCGCTATACCCCACACACCGCCGCCAGGTCATCGGCCAGCTGCCGCAGCTGCGCCGCCCCCAGCGCCGCGCAGGTGATGCGCAGGCCATGCCCTGGTGCAGCCACCGCAAACACTTCGCCAGCACGCACATGCCATCCGCGCGCAGCCAGCGCCAGTACCTGTGGATGGCTGTCGGCCGGCAACGGCAGCCACAGGTTCAATCCCTCCATCGGCAACGGCGTCGGCACACCACGCGCGCGCAGCAGTTCCTGTAGCGACTGCAGGCGCTGCTGGTACCGCTCGCCTGCCGAGACGATCTTCGCCCGCTGCGGCGCCGAGGCCAGCACCGAAGTGGCGGCATCCTGCAGCAGATGACTGACCCAGCCGATGCCGGACGCCAACCGCAACCGCAACCGCATCGCGGTCTCGTCATCACAGGCCAGCCAGGCCAGGCGCAGGTCGGGGCCGAGCGGCTTGGACAGCGAACGCAGCAGCGCCCAGCGCCGGCCATCCAGCGGCAGTACCGAGTGGTAGGCCTGCTGCGAGAGCAGTGCGTAGTGGTCATCGATCAGCACCGCCACCTGCGGGTAGGCCGCCAGCAGCTGGCGCAACGCCCGTGCCCGCTTCGCATCCAGGCTGGCCCCGGTCGGGTTGTGCGCACGCGGGGTCAGCAGCACCGCGCGTGCCCCGGCCTCCAGCGCCTGTCGCAGCGATTCAACCTGCATGCCATGCGCATCCACCGTCACCGGCAACGGCACATGGCCCACGGCATTGAGCACATTGAGGCTGCCGAGGAAGCATGGATCCTCCACCGCGATGCGATCCCCCGGCAGCAGCCATGCCGCCAACAGGCGCTCGATGCCATCGACCGCGCCATGGGTCAGCTCCAGCGCGTACCCCTCGGGGCAATCCGCATCCAGCGAGGCGCGTGCCAACGCCTGCAACCTCGGGTCGACCGTGCCCACGCCATACAGCCGTGGCGCCGCCGGGGCCAGGCGCAGGCTGGGCAGCAGGCGAGGATCCGGGTTGCCACCGGCCAGGTCCTGCAGCGCCAACCCCGGCGTACTGCCCTCGCGCGCCAGCGTCGGCGGCAGGCCACGCACCACCGTGCCGCGTCGGCCCGCGGTACTGGCCAGGCCGGCCGCATCCAGTCGCTTGTAGGCAGCAGCCACGGTGTTGCGATTGACCCCCAGCTGATCGGCCAGTTCGCGCACCGGCGGCAGCACGCTGCCCGCCGGCAGGCGGCCCTTGCCGATGCCATCACGGATGCTGTCGAAGATCGACTCGGCGCTATGCCCGGTGATTTTCATTTTGTCCTATGCCAAAATAATTCTTGTCCTGTGCCAGTGTATCCCACCCTGGCCATCCTGCATTGGAGGTGCCCGCATGCCCCTTGCCGCCGCCGACTGGCCCATCGCCCAGTCCGTTGAACAGATCGCCGCCAACCTGGTCACGGTGCGCCAACGCATCGCCGCTGCCTGCGCCCGCGTCGGCCGGGACCCGGCCAGCGTGCGCCTGCTGCCGGTCAGCAAGACCGTCGATGACGCCCGCATCCGCATGGCGGTGGCCGCCGGTTGCCGCGAGCTGGGCGAGAACAAGGTGCAGGAGGCGCAGCGCAAGGCCGAGACGATGGCCGATCTGGACGTGCACTGGTCGGTGATCGGGCATCTGCAGACCAACAAGGCGCGCTACGTGGCGCGCTTCGCCAGCGAGTTCCAGGCGCTTGACAGCCTGCGCGTGGCCGAAGCGCTGCAGCAGCGCCTGCAGCTGGAAGACCGCACGCTCGATGTGTTCGTACAGGTCAACACCTCCGCCGAACCCAGCAAGTACGGTCTGGAACCCGCTGCCGTCGAGGCCTTTGTGCAGCAGCTTCCAGCGTTCGACCGCCTGCACGTACGCGGCCTGATGACGCTGGCCATCTTCACCCCCGAGGTCGAGCGCGTGCGTGCCTGCTTCGTGCGCCTGAGCGAACTGCGCGACCAGCTGCAGCGCACTGCACCTCCCGGCATCGACCTGTCGCAGCTGTCGATGGGCATGTCCGGTGACTTCGAAGTGGCCATCGAGGAAGGTGCCACCGTGGTCCGCGTCGGGCAGGCCATCTTCGGCGCACGCGCCACCCCGGACAGTTTCTACTGGCCCAGCAATGGAGCCCTGGCATGAAGCACGCGGTCGTCCTGCAACACGTCGCCTTTGAAGACCTCGGCACCCTGCAGCCTCTGCTGATGGCACAGGGCTGGCAGCTGCAGGTGCTGCAAGCCGGTGTCGACGCCCTCGATCCGGCCGAAGCCGCCGACCTGCTGGTGGTGCTGGGCGGTCCGGTCAGCGTCAACGACGTTGATCTCTATCCCTTCCTCAATGACAGCATCGCGCTGCTGCAATGTCGGCTGCAGCAGCAGCGGCCCACGCTGGGCATCTGCCTGGGCGCGCAGCTGATGGCGCGTGCACTCGGTGCCGACGTCGCCGCCAGTGGCGGCAAGGAGATCGGCTTTTCGCCGCTGCTGCTCACCGATGACGGCCAGCGCTCGCCACTGCAGGCCCTGCAGGGCATTCCGGTACTGCATTGGCATGGCGAGGCGTTCGAACTCCCGGCGGGTGCACGCCGCCTGGCCAGTACGCCGGCCTGCCGCCATCAGGCCTTTGCCATCGGTAACCATGCGTTGGCACTGCAATGCCATCCGGAGCTGGACGCGCGCCAGTTCGAGCGCTGGCTGATCGGTCACACCCTGGAACTGGCGCAGGCCGGCATCGATCCGAACGACCTGCGCACGCAGGCGCGTCGCTATGGCGCGCCACTGGCCGCGGCCGCCACCGCGATGTTCGACCATTGGCTGCAGGACCTGCCGGAGCTACCGCGATGAACTACCGATTGCAGATCCACCGCGATGGCGCCTACTGGGGCCACTTCGACTGCAGCGGGCCTGATGCCCTGCAGCGCATGGACAGCATCGCCGCGCAGCTGCCTGCAGCCCAGGGCTTCCAGCTGAAACGGCAGAAAGGCATCAGCGAAGAGCGCATCCTGTCCAGCAATGCCGATGGCCTGCGCGTACTGGCTTCGCAGACCCAGTACCGCGACCTCTGACGATCGTCACGGTAGTGGGGGGGGGGGGGGGGGCGCCCCCCGCGGCGCCCTCTTAGGGGGCGCGCGGGGGCCCGACCCCCCCCGTTTCCGCCCCCTCACAGCTTTAGCCAAAATAACCCACCAACCCCACCCCCCCCCCCACAGACCACAAAACCACCCCCGCACCCCCACCCCCCCCAGCAACTACAAAATACTATACAAAAACTCATTGAAACGAGC
>NZ_JBAWUK010000022.1:0-38820 GCF_037079935.1 Stenotrophomonas maltophilia group sp. Smal12
ACGGCTTCTACAATCCAGCCCGGCTACACTCGGCGCTGGGCTACCACTCGCCTAACAACTACGCCCGGCAGCTCCGGACTGCCGCCTGAAACGGCTTCATGGCGTCCGTTTTCAGGGGGCCAGATCAGTCAGCCGCATGGATGCGGCTGCCAAGCCTACATGGACGTACTTGCGGCGTCCCCCGCGAACCCATGCCTCCCCGCCAAACCCACAGTCCCGCTCTTGCCGTTGCTCCGGCTTCAAAGGCGGGTGCAGGGCCGCAGGCCCTGCAATGCAGAAAACCTCACTTACCCCGCAGACGGCTGTGCCTGAAGCCGTAGCAGAAATAGATCACGAAACCGACGAAGGTCCAGACGCCCATCAGCATCCAGTTGTGCATCGTCATCGCCGACAGCAGGGCCAGGCAACTCAGCACGCCCAGGCTGCAGATCAGCCAGGCCATCGGCATGCGGAACGGGCGCGGCAGGTCCGGCTGGGTGCGGCGCAGGATCAGCACGCCGGCACACACCGCCGCGAACGCGATCAGCGTGCCCATCGAGGTCAGCTCGCCCAGGATGTCCAGCGGGAACAGCGCCGCCAGCAGCGCGATGCCGATGCCGGTGATCACCGTGTTGATGTGCGGAGTGCGGTACTTCGGGTGGATCCTGGTGAACACCGGCGGCAGCAGGCCGTCGCGGCCCATGATCATGAAGATGCGCGGCTGGCCGATGATCATCACGAGGACCACCGAGGACAGGCCGACCAGCGCGCCGACCTCGACCACCCAGCGCAGCCAACCCAGCTGCGGATGCGCGGCCACCGCGGTCACCACCGGTTCGTCGGTGCCCAGCAGCTGGAACGGCACCAGGCCGGTCATCACCGCGGCCATCGCGATGTAGAGCACGGTGCAGACCACCAGCGACAGCATCATGCCGATCGGCATGTCGCGCTGCGGATTCTTCGATTCCTGCGCCGCCACCGATACCGCCTCGAAGCCGATGTAGGCGAAGAACACCATCGCCGCGCCACGCAGTACGCCTTCCATGCCGTACTTGCCGGGGCCTTCGTTGGCGGGAATGAACGGCGTCCAGTTGCTGGTGTCCACATACTTCCAGCCGACCACGATGACCAGCAGGATCAGGCCGGTCTTGAGCACGACCATCGCCATGTTCATTGCCGATGACTTGCTGATGCCGACGTAGCACAGCCAGGTCAGCAGCAGTACCAGCGCAGCGGCCGGCAGGTTGGCGATCGCGCCGGTGGGGCGCAGCTGTGCATCGAGTGGGGCACTGACCAGCGCCGCCGGTAGATGGATGTCGAACTGGCTGAGCAGGCTGAGGAAATAGCCGGTCCAGCTGACCGCCACCGCCGACGCAGAGACGCCGTATTCGAGCACCAGCATCCAGCCGATGAACCAGGCCGACAGTTCGCCGAAGGTGGCGTAGGTATAGGTATAGGCGCTGCCGGAGACCGGCACCATCGAGGCGAACTCGGCGTAGGCCAGCGCGCAGAAGGCGCAGCAGATGGCGGCCAGCACGAACGACAGCATGATCGCGGGGCCGGCGTGGTTGGCGGCGGCCTGGCCGGTGATGACGAAGATGCCGCCGCCGATCACGGCACCGATGCCGAGGGCGGTCAGGCCCCAGGGGCCGAGGTGGCGGCGCAGGCTCAGGCCGTTGGCGTCTTCATGGGCGGCATGCGGGTGCTTGGTGGCCCACAGTTGCTTGAACATGTGTGGTGGTCTTGTCGAAGCGCGCCGTGTCTGGCGCGCGGGGAAAACGGACGGGCCGGCACAGGGCCGGCCCGTAGGCGGATCAGGGTGACTTGGCCAGCTTGCTGTTGCGCATGCCATAGCCGAGATAGATCAGCATGCCCAGCACGGTCCAGCCGACGAACAGGTGCCAGTGCACCACGAACGCCTGCCAGAACAGGAACAGGCAGGCCGCAGCGCCAAGCGGGCAGATGATCCACACCGCCGGCACGCGGAACGGGCGATGGATCTCCGGCTTGGTATAGCGCAGCACCAGCACGCCGATGCAGACCGTGGCGAAAGCCAGCAGGGTACCCATCGAGACCAGTTCGCCCAGCACGTTCAGCGGCACCAGGCCGGCCAGTGCGGCGGCGATCACGCCGACCACGATCGTGGCCCAATAGGGCGTGCGGAAACGAGCGTGGACCTTGCCGAAGAACTTCGGCAGCAGGCCGTCGCGGGAAATGGTGTAGGCGATGCGGGTCTGGCCCATCATCATCACCAGCACCACCGAGGACAGGCCTGCGATGGCGCCGATCTCGACCAGGGTCTTCAGCCAGGACAGGGTCGGGTAGGGCTCCAGCGCGGTGGCCACCGGCTTGTCGGTGCCCAGCAGGTGGTACGGCATCATGCCGGTCAGCACCGCGCAGACGATGATATAGACGATGGTGCACACGGCCAGCGAGCCGAGCAGGCCGATCGGCATGTTGCGCTGCGGGTCCTTGGTTTCGCCGGCGGCGGTGGAGACCGCATCGAAACCAATGTAGGCGAAGAATACGATGGTGGCCGCGCGGAAGATGCCGCTCCAGCCGAACTCACCCGGCACGCCGGTGTTTTCCGGAATGAAGGGCTGCCAGTTGGCCGGATCGATGTGGGCCGCGCCGATGCCGATGAACAGGCAGATGACGGTGACCTTGATCGCCACGATGATGGCGTTGACGAACGCCGACTGGGTCACGCCCACGTACAGCAGGCCGGACACCGCCGCCACGATCAGCACCGCCGGCAGGTTGAACAGTTTGCCGGAAGATACGAACTCGCTGCCGGTCCAGGCGATGGGTGCGGCGCTGAGCAGGTCCGGGAAGGGCATGTGCAGCGTGGTGGTGATGAAGCTGATCAGGTAGGCCGACCAGCCCACCGCGACCGACGCCGAGGCGAACAGGTACTCCAGCACCAGGCACCAGCCGATGAACCAGGCCATGCCTTCGCCGAGGGTGGCATAGGAATAGGAGTAGGCACTGCCGGAGACCGGCATCATCGCCGCGAACTCGGCGTAGCACAGGCCCGCCAGGGCGCAGGCGAAGCCGGCCAGCACGAACGACAGCATCACCGCCGGGCCGGCGTGGTTGGCTGCGGCCTGGCCGGTCAGCACGAAGATACCAGCGCCGATCACCGCACCCACGCCAAGCAGTATGAGGTGTTTAGCCGTGAGGGTCCGTTTCAACGTGGCTTCGCCGTCCAGGCTGCCTTCGATGGGTTCGCCGGCATCGACGTGCCCGGCCGGCTGGACCGGCTTGACCCTCAACAGAGCTTTCAGCATGCAGTACTTCCTAATGATCGGATGGGGTGGGCCGCCGATACGTTGCCGGCAACCTTGAATGGTGAAGGCCGTGCGAACGGCCCGCTGTACCTTAGCCAAAGCTGAAGCCAACGCACAAGCGCAATCGCAACAATGAACGGCGATAATGAGCAGTATTTTTCCGAACCGCCCCCATTTATGCGCCAGACCGCCGAAACCCTTGCCGTGCTTGACGATCGCCTGCGCGTCCTGTTGCGGGACTATGCCCGCCGCGAGCCCTCCCACGACGCACTGGCTGCCGAATTCGGCACATTGCTGGACGATCCAGAAGATCCGTTCCGTCGCGAACGGCTGGCCGGCCACTTCACCGCAAGCTGCTGGCTGGTCAGTGCCGACGGCCAGCGCCTGCTGCTCACCCATCACCGAAAGCTGCAGCGCTGGCTGCAGCTGGGCGGTCACGCCGACGGCGACCGTGATCTGGCGCAGGTGGCGCTGAAGGAAGCCGAGGAGGAGTCCGGCCTGAGCGGCCTGGTACTGGAAGACCCGGCCATCTTCGATCTGGACAAGCACTGGATTCCCGAGCGCAAGGACGTGCCGGGGCACTGGCACTACGACGTGCGTTTCGTGATCCGGGCGCTGGGGGGCGAGGCCTTCGTGCTCAGCGAGGAATCGCTCGACCTGGCCTGGCGGGCGGTGACCGAAGTCGCGGCCGACCCCGAATCGGATGAATCCATGCAACGCATGGCGCGCCGGTGGTTGGCGCGCTAGCAACCTGTAGAGCCGAGCCGATGCTCGGCTCGATGCAGGCCGGAACCGCAGCCGAGCATGGGCTCGGCTCTACACGTGCAAGGCGGGACGCGCGTCAATACAGCGCGCGTCAATACAGGATGCGCGTACGCAACGTTCCTGGAATGCCGGCCAGCTCGTCGCGCACGGCGGCGGCCTGTGCCTCGCTGGCGGTGATGTCGATCACCACGTAGCCCACCTTCGGGTCGGTACGCAGGAACTGGCCGTCGATGTTGACGTTGTGGCGCGAGAAGATCTCGTTGACCCTGGACAGCACGCCCGGCACGTTCTGGTGGATGTGCAGCAGGCGCAGGCTGTCCTCGTGTTCGGGCAGGGTCACTTCCGGGAAGTTGACCGCCGACAGGGTGCTGCCATTGTCGCTGTAGCGCACCAGCTTGGCCGCCACTTCCACGCCGATGTTGTCCTGCGCTTCCAGCGTGCTGCCGCCCACGTGCGGGGTCAGGATCACGTTGTCGTGGCGGGTCAGCGGCGACTCGAAGATATCGCCGTTGCCCTTCGGTTCAACCGGGAACACGTCCAGCGCGGCACCACCGACGTGGCCGCTGGCCAGCGCAGCGTCCAGCGCATCGATGTCGACCACGGTGCCGCGGGCGGCGTTGATCAGGTGCGCGCCCTTGCGCATCTTCGCCAGCTCGGTGCTGCCGATCATCCACTGCGTGGCCGGCGTCTCCGGCACGTGCAGGGTGACGATGTCGGCGCGTGCCAGCAGGTCGTCCAGGCTGGCCGCTGCACGCGCATTGCCCAGCGCCAGCTTGGTTTCCACGTCGTGGAAGATCACCTGCATGCCCAGCGATTCGGCGAGCACGCCGACCTGGGTGCCGATGTGGCCATAACCGATGATGCCCAGCGTCTTGCCACGCACTTCATGGCTGCCGCTGGCTGACTTCGACCAGCCGCCGCGATGGCATTCGGCGTTCTTCTGCGGGATGCCGCGGGTCAGCATGATCGCCTCGGCGATCACCAGCTCGGCCACGCTGCGGGTGTTGGAATAGGGCGCATTGAACACCGGGATGCCGGCCAGTTCGGCCGCATCCAGGTCGACCTGGTTGGTGCCGATGCAGAAGCAGCCCACCGCGATCAGTCGCTTGGCCTCGGCCAGCACCTCGGCGCTGAGCTGGGTGCGTGAGCGGATGCCGACGATGTGCGCCTCGGCGATGCGTGCCTTCAATTCGTCCTCGGGCAGCGCCTTGGTGTGCGCTTCGATCTGGCTGTAACCGGCGGCGCTGAACACCTCCACGGCGGTCTGGCTGACCCCCTCCAGCAACAGCACGCGGATATCCTGCTTCGGGAACGAGGTCTTCTTCGGCGACATGGGGCAACACGGCCAGTGGGACAGGGGCTGACCACTATGCCAGATCACGGCGCTCATGGTGCAGTGCGCAATTGGTTGCATCCGTAGCTATCGGCCCGGCTGCGGGGCTGGACGCTGGCGCGTGCCGCTGGCACGCTTGCCCGTTCTTCACGCCCCGCGCTGGACCGTCATGACCGATTCCCGCATTGCCTCGCTGCAGCAGGCCTGTCCCGGCCTGAAGCTGAAGACCGACCCGGCCGACCTGGAGCATTACGGGCGCGACTGGACCCGGCGCTGGACGCCGGCGCCGCTGGCGATCGCACTGCCGGCCACGGTCGAGGAGGTACAGGCGGTGATGCGCTGGAGTGCCGCCGAGGGCGTGGCGGTGGTGCCGTCGGGCGGCCGCACCGGCCTCTCGGGTGGCGCGGTGGCGGCCAACGGCGAGCTGGTGCTCAGCCTGGAGAGGATGAACAAGGCACTGGCCTACGACGCGGTCGACCGCACCCTGGTGGTGCAGGCCGGCATGCCGCTGGAAGCCGTGCACAACGCCGCGCTGGACCACGGCCTGATCTACCCGGTGGATTTCGCCGCGCGCGGCTCGTGCACGATCGGCGGCAACATCGCCACCAATGCCGGCGGCATCCGCGTGATCCGCTACGGCAACACCCGCGAGTGGATCGCCGGGCTGAAGGTGGTCACCGCCAGTGGCGAACTGCTCGAGCTCAACAAGGGCCTGATCAAGAACTCCAGCGGCTATGACTTCCGCCAGCTGCTGATTGGTTCGGAAGGTACGTTGGGGGTGATCGTCGAGGCGACGGTGAAGCTGACCGATCCGCCGCCGGCCAGCAACGTGATGCTGCTGGCCGTACCCAGCTTCGAAGTGCTGATGCAGGTGTTCGCCGCGTTCCGCGCGCGCCTGCAGCTGCAGGCCTTCGAGTTCTTCACCGACCGCGCGCTGGAACATGTGCTGGCGCACGGCGCGCAGGCGCCGTTCGACGAGGTGCACCCGTACTACGTGGTCACCGAGTTCGCCGCCAACGACGAAGCGCAGGAAGCGGCGGCGATGGCGGCCTTCGAGGACTGCATGGGCAACGGCTGGGTCAGCGACGGGGTGATCAGTGCCAGCGACGCCCAGGCCGCCCAGCTGTGGCGCCTGCGCGAAGGCATCACCGAATCGCTGGCGCGCTACAAACCCTACAAGAACGACGTCTCGGTACGGATCTCGGCGATGCCGGCGTTCCTGGCCGAGACCCAGGCGCTGATCGGGCAAGCCTACCCGCACTTCGACGTGGTCTGGTTCGGCCACATCGGCGACGGCAACCTGCATATCAACGTGCTCAAGCCCGACGACACCAGTGACGCCGATTTCGTGGCGCAGTGCGAGCACGTCACCAAGCTGCTGGCGCAGGTGCTGGCGCGTTTCGATGGCAGCATCTCGGCCGAGCATGGCATCGGCCTGGTCAAGAAGGGCTACCTGGACAGCACCCGCGGCCCGGCCGAAATCGCGCTGATGAAGGCGGTCAAACGCGCGTTCGATCCCCAAGCGCGGCTGAATCCCGGCAAGCTGTTTGACGCCTGAGCCGGGCAAATCCTTCACCCACCCGTTACGCTCCACCCATCCTCACAACCGGCTTCGAACCGATGACCCGTCCGCTTCTGCTGCTCGCCCTGCTGTCCCTGCCGCTGGCCGGCTTTGCTTCCAGCTTCGCCGGCACCTCGGCCGGTTCTGCCACCGGTGCTTCCTCCGGCTCCTCGGGCAGCAGCTCGGGTGACGACAAGGTGGTGCTGGCCGCGCGCGACGATGCCGCTGCGTTCGTTGCCAGCGACGGCCAGATCCGTGGCGCCCGCCTGCAGGCCGCACTGGCCCACCTGCGTGAGCAGAGCGCCGCCGCGCAGCAGCAGAGCGACCTGGAACTGGCCCGCACACTGCTGGCGCGTTGATCCGGCCTTCGGGTAGTGCCGGCCGCTGGCCGGCAATTCCATGACATCTGCACGGAACGCCGCCACGCTTGGCGTGGCTCTACTGCTGACCGCCCACGTCGCGTCTGCAGCTGATCGCCTGCAGCTTGATCCGTCCGGTCTCGATCCGGCGCAGCAGCGGCTCGCCAGCCAGACCCTGGCCGACGTGCAGTCACTATTGCCGGACGGCCTGCTGGCTGCGTTGCCGGCGCAGGTACGGGTGCGCTGGACGGATGACCTGCCGGCCGATGTGCATGGCCGCACCTTCGCTGGCCGTATCGCGCTGCGCCGGAGTCTGCTGGGCGACAGTGCGCCGGGCGCCCGGCGCGCACGCCGCAGCGCGCTGGTACACGAACTGACGCACGTCGCCGACCGTGGCGGTGCGAACTGGTCGCAGAGCATGCGATGGCGTGACCTCGCGGGTTGGCAGCGCAATCCCTGGCATCTCGGCCGTGGCGACAACGACTTCCGTGACCGCAGCCCCGATGCGTATGAACTGAAGGACCCGGCCGAGTACCTGGCAGTGAACGCCGAGCATTTCGTGCTCGACAGCGAGTTCGCCTGCCGGCGCCCGGCACTGGCGCGGTGGTACCAGGCCCATTTCGGAACCCCGCCATCGCTGCCGCAGTCGCACTGCGCGACCGCGTTGCCCTTGCTGCAGGCCGAATCGGAAGAGGGGGCGGCATCGCTGCTGCAGCTCGACCCCGCGCGTGTCTACGCCGTGGATTACCTGTTCGCCGAAGGCAGCGCGCAGCCGATGAGCCGCTGGGGCCACAGCATGCTGCGATTGGTGATCTGCAGGCCCGGGCGCGCACCGGGGCCGGACTGCAGGCTGGATCTCGAACACCACCGCGTGCTGTCCTTCCGCGCGTTCGTGGGCGACGTGCAGATATCCAACTGGCGCGGCTTGACCGGCGGCTACCCGTCGCGGCTGTTCGTGCTGCCGCTGCAGCAGGTGGTGGACGAGTACACCAAGGTCGAACTGCGCGGCCTGCAGTCGCTGCCATTGCGGCTGCAGCGCGATGAGATCGCCAGCCTGCTCGAGCGCACCGCCCAGGTGCACTGGAGCTATGACGGGCGCTATTACTTCGTCAGCAACAACTGTGCGGTGGAGACCGCCAAGCTGCTGCAGGCCGGAGTGCCGCGGCTGGGCGAGGCCGGGCTGGCCCAGCTGAGTCCGCGTGGTCTCAAGCGCCGGCTGGCGCGGCTGGGCATGCTCGACGAGCGGGTACTCACGGACCGCAACGCCGCGCAGGCACAGGGGTATTACTTCGCTTCCGCGCGCGACCACTACCAGCAGTTGTTCACAGTGGCGGCGACCCAGCTGAGCCTGCCCGCCCGCGATGTGCGCGGCTGGTTGAAGCTGCCGGCGGAACAACGGGCACCGTGGCTGCTGAAGGGCGACCTGCGCGCCAGTGCCGGCCTGCTGTTGCTGGAACAGGCCGCACAGCGGCGTGCCGAGCTGCGGGCACGCGATGTGCTCAAGCGGCAGCTGCTGGCTGCTGCGGACAGCGCGGAAACCCGCAGCCTGCGCGGCCTGCTGGCGCAGAGTGGGCAGTGGTTGCGCCCGGGGACGCTGCTGCAGGACGGCGGCTATGGGTTGCCGCTGGGCGACGAGCAGGTACTGCTGTCTGCGGCCGTGGCCACTGCCAGTGCGCAGGCGGTACCGGCATGGCAGGCATTGCGTGTGCAGCTTCGCCAGCAGTTGCCGGCGCAGCAGCGTGAGGAAATGGATGCGATCGACGCCAATCTGGCCGCGCTGGGAGCACACCTGCGCACGCAGGCCGCTGGTCCGGCTACTGGCGCGGCAGTTCGATGACGAAACGGCTGCCGCCGCAGCTGCCGGGCGTGCAGCAGGCACGGCCACCATGTGCATCGGCGATGGCCTTGACCACCGCCAGGCCAAGCCCGCTGCCACCGCCCTGGCGCGAACGTGAGCCGTCGGCGCGCATGAACGGAGTGAAGATGTCGGCATGCAGTCCGGGATCGATCCCCGGGCCTTCATCCTCGATGGCCACCTGCACATGGCCCGGCGTGTCATGCACGGCGATGCGCACCTTGCCTGGGCTGGCATAGCGACGCGCGTTTTCCAGCAGCGCCAGCAGCGCCTGGCGCAGGCGCGTGGGATCACAGTGCGCGTTGTGTTCCTCGCGGCTGGTTTCCAGTTCCAGCACGAAGCCCGCAGCGCGGAACTGCGGGTCGACCAGCGTCATCACCGAATGCACCTCGGCCACCACGTCGGTGCGTGCGCGACGCACGTCCAGCCGCGCATTGTCGGACAGGCTCAGCACGCGCAGATCTTCGATCAGTCGCGACAGCCCTTCGACCTGGGCGAGCAGGCTGCGGAACTGCGACTCGTCCGGCTGGAACACGCCCTCGGCCAGTCCCTGCAGGCGGCCGCGCAGGATCGTCACCGGAGTACGCAGCTCATGTGCGATGGCCGCATGCCACATCGCGCGCTCGCTCTCCATGTGCTGCAGGCGGCGCGCCATCGCATTGAAGTCCTCAACCAGGGTTGCCACTTCGCCCGGCGAATTCTCCTCGACGTTGGCGCGCGCCCCAAGGTCACCGCTGGCGAGCGCACGCACGCTGTCCACCAGCGAATTCAACGGCGACAGGATGCGGTGGGCGAGGCGGAACGAGGCGGCGATGGCCAGCGCCAGGCCGGTCAGGATCACGCCCACCATCCATGCCAGCTCCGGCCCGGTCGGCAGCCAGCTTTCCGGCTCTTCGGTACTTCCGGGGAAGAACTCGACCAGCACCGCGTACAGCAGCCACGACGACAGGATCATCATCACGATGACGCCGATCACCATCAGCGACATCGAGACGATGATGTGGCGGCTGAGCCCGGAACGGCGCAGTCGGGCCATCAGCGGTCAGCCATCAACCGGTAGCCGACGCCGCGCACACTGGCCGGAACATTGACCATGCCCACTTCGTCCAGCTTGCGGCGCAGCTTGCTGACATGGCTGTCGACAGTGCGCTCCAGCGCTTCGCTTTCCGGCAGGCATTCGTGCATCAGCTCGCTGCGGCTGAAGATGCGGGTCGGTGCCAGCGCCATGCAGTGCAGCAGCTTGAACTCGGTGAGCGTGAGCAGCACTTCGTGACTATAGCCTTCGCCCTCCACGTGCACGGCGTGGGTGGCCGAGTCGATCAGCAGCGGGCCGACGCGCAGCGCAGTGGGCGCGTCCACGCGCGAGGCGCGCAGCGTACGCCGCAGCACCGCGCGCACGCGCGCCGCCACCTCGGCCGGGTTGAACGGCTTGACCACGTAGTCGTCGGCACCCATGCGCAGCGCGGTCAGCTTGTCCAGGTCCTGGTCCAGCGCGGTCAGCATGATCACCGGCGTCTCACCACGCTGGCGCAGCTGGGTCAGCACGCTCCAGCCATCCAGGCGTGGCAGCTGTACATCGAGCAGGACCAGGTCGGGGCGGGCGCTGCGATGCAGGTCCAGTGCGCTATGGCCATCGGCCGCGCGCAGCGTGCGCAGTCCTTCGCGTTCCAGGTAGGCGCTGAGAATATCGGCGATCTCGGCCTCATCCTCGACGATCAGGACCAGGGCGGCGAGGGCGGGGGAGGCATGCATGCAGGGGCGGGGCCGTAAGGTGCTTGCCTCCATCGTATCTCCACAGTTCCTCCATCGAAACCCCATCATTGCCACGCACACTGCGCGCTTCAGAACCTATCCGCCGCCTGCGCGGCATTGTGCACAGCAATGAGAACCTTCAGGACTCCGGTCGCGTTGATCGCGGCCCTCGCCCTGGCCATGACGGCCTGCTCAACCCCCGAAGCCACTCCCGAAGCCGCACCGCGTGTCAGCGTGGTCACCGTCGGCCCGCAGGTGGTACAGCGCGATGACGAACTGCCCGGCCGCGTGGCTGCCGTGCGCACCGCACAGATCCGTGCCCAGGTGGGCGGCATCGTGCAGCGCCGCCTGTTCGACCAGGGCGCAGAAGTGAGCGCCGGCCAGGCCCTGTTCCAGATCGATCCGGCGGCGTTCCGTGCAGATGTTGATTCGGCACTGGCAGCCCTTCAGCGCAGCGAAGCGGCGCTGGGCCGCAGCCGCGTGCAGTCGCAGCGCCTGCATGCACTGGCCGCCGCACAGGCCGTCAGCCAGCAGCATCGCGACGATGCCAGTGCCGAGTACGAACAGGCCCGTGCCGCGGTGAACGAAGCGCGCGCGATCCTGGCCCGTCGCCAGCTTGACCTGCGCTATGCCACGGTCAGCGCGCCGATCGCCGGCCGCATCGACCAGGCGCTGGTGACCGAAGGCGCACTGGTGGGCGTGGCCGATGCCGAGCCGATGGCAGTGGTGCAGCAGATCGACCAGGTCTACGTCGATGTGCGCCAACCGGCGGCGCAGCTGGAGTCTCTGCAGCGCAGTGCCGCCGGTGGCGGCGAGCTGCCGGTGACGATCATCGGTGCCAGCGGCAAGCCACTGCCCGAACGCGGCCAACTGCTGTTCTCCGGCATCAATGTCGATGCGCGAACCGGTGATGTCATCCTGCGCATCCTGGTCGACAACCCGCAGCGACAGCTGCTGCCCGGCATGTACGTGCGCGCGAGGGTGCCACGTGGCGCGCCGGCCAGTGCATTGACCGTGCCACAGCAGGCGGTGCTGCGCAGCGCCGGTGGCCAGGCCTATGCCTGGGTGATCGGCGCCGACGGCAAGGCGGTGATCCGCACGCTGGAAGTGGACGGCAGTGTCGATCGCCAGTGGCTGGTGCGCACGGGCCTGAAGGCCGGCGAGAAGGTGGTGGTCGAGGGCCAGGAGCGCCTGCAGGAAGGCGTGGTGGTCGATGCGCGCGACTGGCAGATGCCGGTCGCCAGCGCCGGTGCAGTGCAGGCCGGCAGCAAGGGCTGAGCCTTTCCGGGGCCGGTCCCTCCAGGGAAATCCAACATGGCACGTTTCTTCATCGATCGCCCGGTGTTCGCCTGGGTGCTGGCGATCTTCATCATCCTGGCCGGCGTGCTGGCGATCCCGCGGCTGGCGGTGGAGCGCTATCCAGCAGTCGCCCCGCCCAGCGTCAGCATCTATGCCAGCTACCCGGGTGCCAGCCCGCAGACGCTGAATGATGCCGTGGTTGGCCTGATCGAGCGCGAGCTGTCCAGCGTCAAGCACCTGCTGTACTTCGAGTCGTCGGTGGACGCGTCCGGCGAAGCGTCGATCACTGCCACCTTCAAGCCCGGCACCAATCCGGAGCTGGCGCAGGTGGACGTGCAGAACCGGATCAAGGCGATCGAACCGCGGCTGCCGCGCAGCGTGCGCCAGAACGGCCTGTTCGTGGAGGCCGCTGATTCCGGCTTCCTGATGCTGGTCGGCCTGCGTTCGCCCGATGCCAGCGTCAGCGAGGCCGCGCTGGGCGATTTCATGGCGCGCAACATCATCGAAGAGCTGCGCCGTATCGATGGCGTCGGCCGCGTGCAGTTGTTCGGTGCCGAGCAGGCGATGCGCGTGTGGCTGGACCCGACCCGGTTGACCGGCTACGGCTTGACCATGGGCGATGTGGCCGCCGCCATCGAGCAGCAGAACCTGGAGATTTCGCCAGGACGCATTGGTGATTCGCCGGGTGTTCCAGGCCAGCGCATCACCGTGCCGCTCAGTGCCGACGGCCAGTTGTCCACGCCGGAACAGTTCGCGGCGATCGTACTGCGTGCCGGCGCCGACGGTTCACGGGTGGTGCTGGGTGATGTCGCCCGCGTCGAGCTGGGCGCGCAGAGCTATGCCTGGGGCACCCGCGAGGACGGCCATCCAGCCACTGCGGCCGGCGTGCAGCTGCGCCCGGGCGCGAACGCGGTGCGTACCGCTGCGGCGGTGCGTGAGCGCATGGCTGAGCTGGCGCCGCTGCTGCCGCGCGGGGTGGAAGCGAGCATCCCGTTCGACACCGCGCCGTTCGTGAAGATATCGATCCAGAAGGTGGTGCAGACCCTGCTGGAGGCGATGCTGCTGGTGTTCGCGGTGATGTACCTGTTCCTGCAGAACTGGCGTTACACGCTGATCCCGGCGCTGGTCGCACCGATCGCGCTGCTGGGTACGTTCGCGGTGATGCTGGCGCTGGGCTTCTCGATCAACGTGCTGACCATGTTCGGCATGGTGCTGGCCATCGGCATCATCGTCGACGACGCGATCGTGGTGGTCGAGGGCGTGGAACGGATCATGGCCGAGGAGGGCCTGCCGCCGCGCGAGGCCACCATCAAGGCGATGCGTGAACTGACCGGCGCAGTGATCGGCATTACCCTGGTGCTGACCGCGGTGTTCATCCCGATGGCGTTCGCCAGCGGTTCGGTGGGCGCGATCTACCGTCAGTTCACCGTGGCGATGGCGGTGTCGATCCTGTTCTCGGCGCTGCTGGCCCTGAGCCTGACGCCGGCGCTGTGCGCGACCCTGCTGCGCCAGGCCAACCACGGCCATCACGGTCGCGGCGGGCTGTTCGGCGCCTTCAACCGGGGCTTCGAGCGGATGACCGGGCATTACCAGCGTGGTGTGGCGACGGTGCTGCAGCGGAGCGGGCGGGTGATGGGCGTGTTCGCCGCACTGGTGGCGGCGTTGCTGCTGGGCCTGCACTGGCTGCCGGGCGCATTCCTGCCGGAAGAAGACCAGGGCTATTTCATGACCTCGATCCAGCTGCCGGCCGAGGCGACGGCCGAGCGTACGCTGGCCGTGGTCGAAGCCTACGAACGGCACGTGGCCTCGCGTCCGGGCATCGGCTCCAACCAGTCGATCCTCGGCTACAGCTTTTCCGGTTCCGGCCCGAGTGCGGCGCTGACCTACACCATGCTGAAGGACTGGGGTGAGCGCGCAGGCGCAACCGCGGCCGGTGAGGTGGAGGCCGCGCAGCAGGCGATGGCCACGATTGCCGAGGGCGAGGTGATGAGCGTGATGCCGCCGGCCATCGACAGCCTGGGACGTTCGTCCGGCTTCTCGCTGGCGCTGCAGGCGCGCACCGGGCAGGGCCAGGCCGAACTGCGCGCGGCCCTGCAGCAGCTGCTGAAGCTGGCCGAAGCCAGCCCGCTGCTGTCGGAGGTGCATGCCGATGGCCTGCCGGCCGGCACCAGCGTGCGGCTGGACATCGACCGGGCCAAGGCCGAGGCAATGGGCGTGGGCTTCGAGCAGATCAGCAGCACGCTGTCGGCAGCCATGGGCTCGCAGTACGTCAACGACTTCCCCAACAAGGGACGGCTGCAGCAGGTGATCCTGCAGGCCGATGCGCCGCACCGGATGGAGCTGGAAGACGTGCTGAAGCTGTACGTGCGCAACAGCGAGGGCGGCATGGTGGCGTTGTCCGAGCTGGTCACCCCGCACTGGACCGAAGCGCCGTTGCAGCTTCAGCGCTATCTTGGCTTCCCGGCGCTGAACCTGTCCGGCGCCCCGGCCTCTGGCGTGTCGACCGGCCAGGCCATGGCGGAGATGGAGCGGTTGGCCGAAAAGCTGCCGTCCGGTTTTGCCCTGCAGTGGACCAGCCAGTCGCTGCAGGAGCGTGAGTCGGGGGCGCAGGCGCCGTGGCTGCTGTTGTTGTCGATGCTGGTGGTGTTCCTGGTGCTTGCCGCGCTGTACGAGAGCTGGTCGATTCCGTTGGCGGTGCTGCTGGTGGTGCCACTGGGCCTGCTTGGCGCGGTCGCCGCGGTGCTGTTGCGCGGCATGCCCAACGACGTGTTCTTCAAGGTCGGCATGATCACCGTGATCGGGCTGTCGGCGAAGAACGCGATCCTCATCGTCGAATTCGCGCGCCAGCTGCAGCAGCAGGGGCGCGGTCTGGTTGAAGCAGCGCTGGAGGCGGCGCGGCTGCGCCTGCGCCCGATCGTGATGACCTCGCTGGCGTTCGCGCTGGGCGTGGTGCCGCTGATGCTGGCGCAGGGCGCGTCGAAGGAAACCCAGCAGGCGATTGGAACCGGTGTGTTCGGCGGCATGGTCAGTGCGACCGTGCTGGCGGTGTTCTTCGTGCCGGTCTTCTATGTAGTGGTGCAGGGCGCGCGGCAGTGGATCGCGCAGCGCCTGCGCAGGCGCCGGCCGATGCCGGGAGGAACCGTGGATGGAACGGAACATCGTTGAAGATCTGCATGAGCAGCAGTTGTTGGCGCTGGAGCAGCGCCTGTGCGCAGCGCTGCTGGAGAACAATCACGATGCGTTGAACGCGCTGGTATCGCCAGCCTTGTTCATGATGGACGGCCACGGTGGCCGCATGCTCGATCTGCCGTGGCTGGGTGATTGGTTGGCGGGTAGCCTGCAGGTGCGAGGCCTGCAGCTGCACGCCGTTGAAACGCTGCTGTGTGGTCGGCTGGCACTGCTGTCCAGCAACGTGCGGATGTCGGTCTGGCAGCAGGGCCGCGAGCGCGAACTGAAGCTGCGCCTGTTGCGGGTCTGGACCTGCAGTTCCGGCGGCAGTGGCGCGCAGCTGCTGTCGATGGCGGTGCTGGCCGCATGAGTGCGGTCAGGCCGTTTTCAGGCCCCGCTCACCGCGAGGTGGTAGGGTCGAGCATTCCTGTAGTGTCGACAAGGAGTCGAGCCATGCGTGTAGTTCCCAGTCTGTTGGCAGCGTCCCTGGGGTTGGTCCTGGCCGCGTGCCAGCCGGCCCAGGCACCCGCGGCGGGCAGCAATGACGCCTCGCCTGCCACGCTGCAGCCGAGCGCCAACACGGAAGGTGGCAGCGAGACCGCCTACCAGTGTGGTGATCTGAGTGTGGGCGCGACCTTCAATGGCGAGGATGCTGCCACGCTGGTGATCGGCGAGCGTCGCTTCGCCATGACCTCCGAGCGCGCGGCATCCGGCGCCAAGTACAGCGATGGCCTTGGCAACAGCTTCTGGACCAAGGGCAGCGATGATGGCCTGCTGAGCCTGAAGGGCGAGCCGGATCGCGAGTGCCATGCGGTGGAAGCCACCGAAGGCGATGGCAGCGCCGGCAATGCCGCGTTCCGTGCCACCGGCAATGAACCTGGATGGCTAGCAGTCGTCGATGGCGATATGCCGGGCCTGCAGGTGGAAGTTGACTACGGCGAGCGCCGCTTTGACGTGGCCAGGCCCACCCAGGGCGCTGATGGATGGAGCGGCAAGGCGTCCGACGGCACCGACGTCAAGCTCAGCTTCCAGCGCACCACCTGCCAGGATGACATGAGCGGCGAGGCATTCGAGGCCAAGGCGATGCTGACTGTCGGTACCCGCCAGTACCATGGCTGCGGCAACTTCGGTGCGAAACAGCCGTAAGTTTCCTGTAGAGCCGAGCCCACGCTCGGCTGCAGCACCTGTCCAACCCACCGCAGCCGAGCGCGGGCTCGGCTCTACACAACTGCTGTCAGCGATGCGCCGCTTGCTGCCTGCGGCGAACTTGCCGCAGGCAGCGATCGGCAGACGATCGGCGCAGGGTGCTTAGTCGGCACGGCCGGCGAATTCGCCGGTGGCGGTGTTCACCAGCACGCGCTCGCCGTTGACGATGTACTCCGGCACCATGATCTCGATGCCGGTGTTGAGCTTGGCCGGCTTCGGGCGCTTGGTGGCGGTGCCACCCTTCAGTTCCGGCGGCGTCTCGATCACTTCCAGCACCACGGAGGCCGGCAGCTGGATCGCCACCGGCTGCTCGTCGATCACCTGCACGTAGATGCCGGTCAGGCCGTCGGTGATGTAACCGGCGTCGTCGCCGATCACGTCCGCGTCCAGGGTGTACGGGGTGTAGTCCTCGTCATCGAGGAACACGAAGGCATCGCCGTCCTTGTACGAATAGGTGGACTGGCGGCGCAGCAGTTCGACCTCGACCAGGTTGTCGTCGGCATCGAAGCTGGCGTCGAGCTTGTTGCCGCCCGGCACGCTGTACATGATGAAGCGGAAGCGGACGTTGCCGCCGCGACCCTGCGGCGAGCTGCGCTCGATGTCGCGGATCTGGTACACGCCGTTGTTGTACTCGACGACGTTGCCCTTCTTGATGTCGTTGGCTTTCATGGTGATCTAGGTCGTTGGGGGAGGGCGCCGTCCCGGCGCCCGGGGGAATCACTTCGGAGCGAGGCGGGTAGCGCCGTCCAGGCGGATGGTCTCGCCGTTGAGGTAGGTGTTGCCAAGGATGAAGCCGACCAGGCTGGCGAAGTCTTCCGGCTTGCCCAGGCGCGACGGGAACGGGATCGAGGCGGCCAGCGACTGCTGCACGGCTTCGGGCATGCCATCGACCATCGGCGTCCAGAACACGCCCGGGGCGATGGTATTGACGCGGATCCCGAAGCGCGACAGTTCGCGTGCCATCGGCAGCGTCATCGACACCACGCCGCCCTTGCTGGCGGCATAGGCGGCCTGGCCGATCTGGCCTTCATAGGCGGCGATGCTGGCGGTGTTGATGATCACCCCGCGCTCGCCATCGATGCCGGCCTCGTTGTGCTGCATGCGGTTGGCCGCGGCCTTGGCGACATTGAAGCTGCCGACCAGATTGACCATCACCGTGCCCTGGAAGCCGGCCAGCGGCATCGGGCCGTCCTTGCCCAGCACGCGGCCGGCGCCGAGGATGCCGGCGCAGTTCATTGCCACGTTCAGGCCGCCGAGGAAATCGTGGGCCTGGTCGATGGCCGCAGCCACGGCGGCCTCATCGCTGACGTTGACGTTGAAATAGCGGGCGTTGTCGGCACCCAGCCCGGCAACGGCGGTCGCACCCTTGTCGTCGTTGAGATCGAACAGGGCCACCTTGCCGCCCTGGGCGACGAGGTGCTGGGCCACAGCCAGGCCGAGGCCGGAGACGCCACCAGTGATCACGGCACGTACGGAAGACAGCTGCATTGAACGGTCCTGCAGGTTCGAGAACCGCCGATTCTAACGGAAGCCGCGACCGTCGCTGTTGTGCACTGCGCCGCCGCAGCAGGGCGGCGCAGTGCGGCGGTCAACCTGCGGCGGCCAGCGCCTGCCCGGTGCGGCTGGCGGTGGCGCGACCGAGCAGGCCGGCCAGCCAGCGGCCGGTCTCGGCCAGTGCCGGCAGGTCCACGCCGCTGTCCAGGCCCAGGCCCTGCAGCAGGTAGACCACGTCTTCGCTGGCCACATTGCCGCTGGCGCCCTTCGCATACGGGCAGCCACCGGCGCCGGAGACGGCACTGTCGACCACGCGCACGCCTTCTTCCAGGCAGGTGGCGATGTTGGCGATGGCCTGGCCGTAGGTGTCGTGGAAGTGCACGGCCAGTGCCGTCATCGGAATCTCGGCCGCCACCGCCTGCAGCATCGCCCGTGCCTTGCGCGGGGTGCCGACGCCGATGGTGTCGCCCAGCGAGATTTCGTAACAGCCCATCTGGTGCAGCGCGCGCGCCACGCGCACCACGTCGGCCAGCGGCACCTCGCCCTGGTAGGGGCAGCCGAGCACGGTGGAGACGTAGCCGCGCACGCGCACGCCATCGGCGGCGGCGCGGCGCAGGATGGGCTCGAACCGGGCGAGCGACTCGTCGATGCCGGCATTGGTATTGGTGCGGTTGAACGCCTCGGACGCGGCAGTGAACACCGCCACCTCCTCGACGCCGACCGCACGGGCGCGGTCGTAGCCCTGTTCGTTCGGTACCAGCACCGGGTAGTGGACACCCGGCCTGCGCTGGATGCCGGCATAGACCTCGGCGGCGTCGGCCAGTTGCGGGATCCACTTCGGGCTGACGAAGCTGGTCGCCTCGATGCTGCGCAGGCCGGTGGCCGACAGGCGGTTGATCAGTTCGATCTTGTCGGCGGTGGACACCGACTGCTTTTCGTTCTGCAGGCCGTCACGCGGGCCGACCTCGACGATGCGGACGTAATCGCTCATGCGGCTGCCCCATCGGCGGGGCGGTGGCAGACCGCTTCGATGTTGTTGCCGTCCGGGTCGAGCACGAAGGCCGCGTAGTAATCCGGGTGATACCACGGGCGCAGGCCCGGCGCGCCGTTGTCGCGGCCGCCGGCGGCGAGCGCGGCGGCATGGAAGGCATCCACCTGCGCACGGCTGGCGCAGGCGAAGGCCACGTGTACGCCGTGACTGGCGGTGCCGCCATTGCCGAGCCAGAAGAACGGCTTGCCGTCGCTGCCGAAGCCGACGTGGTCGTGGTCGCCGGTCTGTTCGGCGGTCACTTCCATCACCACGCCGATCTGCAGCGGCGCCAGTGCCTGCAGGAAGAAGGTCCTGCTGCGCGCCAGGTCGGCGCTGGTCAAACCAAGATGATCGAGCATGTTCAGGCTTCCGTGACCCAGTGGGGGGCGCGCTTGTCGAGGAAGGCGCCCAGGCCTTCCTGGCCCTCGGCGGAGACCCGCAGGCGCGCGATCAGGGCCGCATTATCGCGATCCAGTGCGTCGCGGTCATGGCTGTCGCGGACCTGCCGCACCAGCTGCTTGGCGGTGGACGAGGCGATCGGGCCGGCCTTGTCGAGCAGGGCCAGCTGGCGTTCCAGCGCCTCGTCCAGGCGCTCGGGTTCGACCAGTTGATGGACCAGGCCGATGCGCAGCGCGGTGTCGGCATCGAAGTGCTCGCCGGTGGCGAACCAGCGACGGGCCTGGCGCGGGCCGATGGCCTCGATCACGTAGGGCGAGATGACGGCGGGCAGCAGGCCCAGGCGGCTTTCGGTCAGGCCGAAGCGGGCCGCGGTGCTGGCGATGGCAATGTCGCAGCAGGCAACCAGGCCGACGCCGCCACCGAAGGCCGCGCCGTGGACCCGGGCCAGGGTCGGCTTGGGCAGCTCGTCCAGGGTGCGCATCAGCCGCGCCAGGGCAAGCGAGTCCTCGCGGTTGTCGGCCTCGCTGGCCGCGGCCATGCCACGCATCCACTGCATGTCGGCACCGGCCGAGAAGGAAGCGCCGTGACCGGCGACCACCACGGCCCGGACCGAATCATCGCCGCCGGCGGCTTCCAGTGCGGCAGTCAGCCGGGCGATCAGGCTGGCGTCAAAGGCGTTGTGCAGCTCCGGCCGGTTCAGCCAGAGGGTGAGGACAGCGCCACGGCGCTCGATCTGCAAAGCATCGTTCATGGGATTCCAGGGTCAGTCCATACCTGTATGGATCATAGCGGGCCATTGGTCATGGGCCATGACGCGACGCGGGAATGTTAGAATCGAGAACCATTTACATCCAGCAGAGAACACGCTAGATGACGCTGTCCGAACTGCCGCTGCACACCTCGGCCGTGGTCGAGTCCGTGCAGGACCTGCATGCCAACGATGCCATTGCCCGCCGCCTGCGCGAGCTGGGTTTCGTGAATGGCGAGGAAGTACGCCTGGTGGCCAAGGGCCCGGTGGGGGGCGAGCCGCTGCTGGTGCAGGTCGGGTTCACCCGGTTCGCGCTGCGGATCAGTGAAGCCAAGCGCGTCGTGGTCGACGCCGTCAGTCAGGAACGACGCGCATGACCGCCATTGTCTCCGCCTCACCGCTGCGCATCGCGCTGGTCGGCAACCCCAACAGCGGCAAGACCGCGCTGTTCAACCAGCTGACCGGCAGCCGGCAGAAGGTCGCCAACTACACCGGCGTCACCGTCGAGCGCAAGGAAGGCCGCCTGCGTGCGCCGTCCGGCCGCGAATTCGCCGTGCTCGACCTGCCGGGCGCCTACAGCCTGCATCCGGCCAGCCTGGACGAGGCGATTACCCGTGACCTGTGCCGGGGCTTCTACCCGGGCGAAGCTGCGCCGGACGTGCTGCTGTGCGTGATCGACGCCACCAACCTGCGCCTGCACCTGCGCTTCGCGCTGGAGCTGCGTGAGCTGGGCAAGCCGATGGTGGTGGCGCTGAACATGGTCGATGCGGCCCAGCGCCGTGGCATCCAGGTGGACGTGGCCGCGCTGGAGCGCGAGCTGGGCGTACCGGTGGTGGAGACCGTGGCGGTGCGCAAGCAGGGTGCCAAGGCCCTGGTCGAGCGCCTCGATGCGATGGTGCCGCACCTGGATGCGCCGGTGCCGGGCCCGGAAGGTGGCATCGATTACCACGGCAAGGTGCGCGAGATCCTGTCGGTCGCCGTGCGGATGCCGGCGCGGACCGCGAAGATCGACGACGCGCTGGACCGCTGGCTGCTGCACCCGGTGTTCGGGCTGATCAGCCTTGCAGTGGTGATGTTCCTGATCTTCCAGGCGGTGTACGCCTGGGCGACGCCGTTGATGGATGGCATCGAGGCTGGCTTCGCCTGGCTCGGTGCTCTCGTTGGCAGCGTGTTGCCGGAGGGCCCCCTGGCCAGCCTGCTGACCGACGGCATCATCGCCGGCGTCGGTGGCGTGGTGGTGTTCCTGCCGCAGATCCTGATCCTGTTCTTCTTCATCCTGGTGCTGGAGGAATCCGGCTACCTGCCACGTGCGGCGTTCCTGCTCGACCGCATGATGGCCGCCGCCGGCCTG
Source organism: Stenotrophomonas maltophilia group sp. Smal12 (assembly GCF_037079935.1). NCBI lineage: Bacteria > Pseudomonadati > Pseudomonadota > Gammaproteobacteria > Lysobacterales > Lysobacteraceae > Stenotrophomonas > Stenotrophomonas maltophilia group sp. Smal12. Next base: position 21,590 of record NZ_JBAWUK010000022.1, read on the forward strand.
TCCGGCCGCTCATTCATCCCGCTGCTGTCCAGCTTCGCCTGCGCGGTGCCGGGCATCATGTCCACGCGCAGCATCCAGGACCCGCGTGACCGCCTGGCCACCATCCTGGTCGCACCGCTGATGACCTGCTCGGCGCGCCTGCCGGTGTACGCCCTGCTGATCGGTGCATTCATTCCGCAGAAGACGGTGTGGGGGGTATTCAACCAGCAGGGCCTGGTCCTGTTCGGCCTGTACGCCGCCGGCATCCTCAGTGCGCTGGCGATGTCGTGGATCATGAAGAAGTGGCGCCGCGACAAGAGCGAGCATCCGCTGATGCTGGAGCTGCCGTCGTACCGCCTGCCACATGTGCGTGACCTGGCGGTGGGCCTGTATGAGCGCGGCATGATCTTCCTCAAGCGTGTCGGCGGCATCATCCTGGCGCTGACCATCCTGCTGTGGGTGCTGCTGTCGTTCCCGGCGGCCCCGGCCGATGCCACGATGCCGGCCATCGACTACAGCTACGCCGGCCGGATCGGCCATGCGATGGCGGTGTTCTTCGCACCGCTGGGCTTCAACTGGCAGATCTGCATCGCGCTGATCCCGGGCCTGGCCGCGCGTGAGGTGGCGGTATCTTCGCTGGCCACCGTGTATGCGCTGTCGGCCGCCGATGACGATGCCGCCAGCCAGGCGCTGACCCCGTTGATCAGCGATGGCTGGTCGCTGGCCACGGCCCTGTCGCTGCTGGTCTGGTACATCTACGCCCCGATGTGCATCTCGACGCTGGCGACCATCAAACGCGAGACCAACTCGTGGAAGCAGATGGGCTTTGCCGCGTTCTACCTGTTTGCCGCGGCTTACGTGGCCGCGCTGATCACCTATCAGGTGACCAAGGCGCTGGGAGGCGGCTGATGGATACCGGGCTGCTGATCCAGTACCTGATCATCGCGGTGGCCGTGCTGGTCAGTGCCTGGGTGGTACTGAAGAAGCAGTTCCCGGGTACCGTGCGCACGCTGCGCGGGGCCTTGGCGCTGGCCCTGCTGAAGCCGGGTCGCGCGGCCGGGCTGCAGGCGCTGGGGCGGAAGATCGCGCCGCCGGCCAGCGGTGGTGGCGGTGCCTGTGGGGGGTGCGACAGCTGCGGGCCGACCAAGAAGTAGCGTCCAGCCATGCTGGACCGCGGCTGTCCGGAGGGTGCGAACTTTCGACCCGCACGCTTTCCAGGGTTCAGACCTCTCTGCGGATGATCGCGCGGAAGTTCCCGTCCTGATTCAATCGCCGCACCGATTCGCGGTTTCCATGGGCTGCTGCGAAACCCGCCACGTCGGCCAGGGCATCGAGCAGCAGGGCCTTCAACGCGTCGCGGTTGCCGGCCTCCAGCAGATCTTCAAGGTCCTGCTGGATGAAGGTCCGGCGCAGGCCTGGCGTTTCTTCGATCCGCCAGTCGACATGGGGCGTGGGAATGCTGGAGCGGTACCGGAAAGCCGTTTCAAGATCGTCAGGCGCGAGGGGATACGCGAGCAGCTCTGGAAAGTAGAGTCCAGCATTCACATAGAAGCCCCGGCTTTCGCTGGCGCGCTGGTGATTAACGACAAGCAGGGCGGCATCCAGCAAGCGGTAGCGCGTGGTCGACGTCCCGGCATAACCGGTCTTCCTGGCGCATTTGCTGAAGACGGTCGAGGATTTCATGGGTTTTGCCCGGGCTGAGGGAAGGGCCACAGACTTGAAGGGGAGCGTTGCCGCGTCCAGTGGCAAACCCGTCACCGCAGGGGCAAGCAGCATCGCAGCGATGGCGCTTGCCGGAGCGGGCGTGCTGCCGCTAGCCTGCAGGCATGAACCAGACTCCCCTGCGATTGCTCATTCACGGTGCCTCCGGGCGCATGGGCCAAGCCCTGCTGCGGCTGGCCGCCGAACATTCCGAAACCCTGCAGATCGTGGCCGCCGTGACCGGTCGCGCGCCGGCCCAGCGCGTAGTCGACGGCGTGCCGTTCTTCGCGGCCAGCGAACTGCCCGGTGCGCCGGTGTTCGACGTGGCCATTGACTTCAGCCTGCCGGAGGGCTTCGACCCGCTGCTGGCGCTGTGCGTGGATCGCGGGGCAGGACTGGTGTCGGGTACCACCGGCATTTCCAGCACGCAGCGCCAGGCGTTGGATGCGGCAGCGGCGAAGATCCCGCTGGTATGGGCCTCGAACTTCAGCCTGGGCGTGGCCGTACTGGACGAACTGGTGGAGCGCGCGGCGCAGGCGCTGGCCGGCTGGGACTGCGACATCGTCGAATCGCACCACACCCAGAAGAAGGACGCGCCATCGGGCACTGCACTGACCCTGGGCGCGGCCGCCCAGCGGGGTGGGGCGGAACCGCATTACGCCAGCCTGCGCGCCGGCGACATCGTCGGCGAGCACCTGGTGCAGTTCACCGGGCTGGGCGAGCGCATCGAGCTGGTACACCGGGCCACCAACCGCGACATCTTCGCCCGCGGCGCCCTGTTCGCCGCCCGCCAGCTGCAGGGCCGGGCCCCGGGCAGCTACCGGGTGCGGGACCTGCTGGCGTAAGGCGGTAGTGCCGGCCGGATCGAAATGAATGCGCAATCGCCTGTTCATGAAGCGCGATAACCGCTGGCGCGAGCGCCCCGGCAGCGCTACAATTCGCACTCGCCGAATCACGAAAGCCGGACCGGTCCCAGACCGTACGTCCGCGCTTTTTTGCAACCGGATTTCCGTGAAGCGCAGGCGTGACTTCGGCAGCCCCCTCGGTAGCCAAAGTGAGATTCCCGTGACCCAAGCCGCAATCCTCGTCCTCGAAGACGGCACCGTATTCGAGGGCGAATCCGTAGGCGCGCCCGGCCTGTCCGTCGGTGAAGTGGTGTTCAACACCGCCATGACCGGCTATCAGGAAGTGTTGACCGACCCGTCCTACGCCCGGCAGATGGTCACGCTGACCTATCCGCATATCGGCAACACCGGCATGACCGACCAGGACGACGAAGCGTCCAAGGTGTGGTCGGCCGGCCTGATCGTGCGCGACGTTCCGCGCCGTCCCAGCAACTGGCGCAGCCAGGTGTCGCTGCAGGACTGGTTGATCCAGCGTGGCGTGGTCGCCATCGCCGGCATCGACACCCGGAAGCTGACCCGCATCCTGCGCGAGAAGGGCGCGCAGAACGGTGCGCTGATGGCCGGCGACATCGACGTGGAAAAGGCACTGGAAGCCGCCCGCAAGTTCCCGGGGCTGAAGGGCATGGATCTGGCCAAGGTCGTCACTACCGAGAAGACCTACACCTGGACCGAGGGCCAGCTGGACCTGGATGCCAACGCCTTCGTCAGCGTGCCGGCCCGGTTCAAGGTCGTGGCCTACGACTTCGGCGTGAAGACCAACATCCTGCGCATGCTGGCCGAGCGCGGTTGCGAAGTGACCGTGGTGCCGGCGCAGACCCCGGCCGCCGAAGTGCTGGCGCTGAAGCCGGACGGCGTGTTCCTGTCCAACGGCCCGGGTGACCCGGAACCGTGCGACTACGCCATCGAAGCGATCAAGACCTTCATCGACGTGAAGGTCCCGACCTTCGGCATCTGCCTGGGCCACCAGCTGCTCGGCCTGGCCTCGGGCGCGCAGACCATGAAGATGGGCCACGGCCACCACGGTGCCAACCACCCGGTGCAGGACCTGGACAGCGGCCGGGTGATGATCACCTCGCAGAACCACGGTTTCGCGATCGATGAAGCAACCCTGCCGCCGACCCTGCGCGTGACCCACCGTTCGCTGTTCGACGGCACCAACCAGGGCGTCGCCCGCACCGACGTGCCGGCGTTCTCGTTCCAGGGCCACCCGGAAGCATCGCCGGGCCCGCACGACGTCGGTCCGCTGTTCGACCGTTTCGTGGCGCTGATGGAGCAGGCCAAGGCGTGATCAGTACGCCGCCGGCCCCCCGGTGGCGTCGCGATGGACCGTAAACCCCGCATCGCTGCTGCCACTGGCGCGGCGCTGCGGATCAAGATTCCTGATCGACAGCGTGCGATCACTCCCCCTTGTCACGCTGTACTGACTTAGAGAAGAAAATGCCCAAGCGCACTGACCTCAAGACCATCCTCATCATCGGTGCTGGCCCGATCGTCATCGGCCAGGCCTGCGAGTTCGACTACTCCGGTGCCCAGGCCTGCAAGGCCCTGCGTGACGAGGGTTACCGCGTGGTGCTGGTCAACAGCAACCCGGCCACGATCATGACCGACCCGGAGATGGCCGACGCCGTCTACATCGAGCCGATCAACTGGCAGACGGTCGAGAAGATCATCGCCAAGGAAAAGCCCGATGCGCTGCTGCCGACCATGGGTGGCCAGACCGCGCTGAACTGCGCGCTGGACCTGGCCGACAACGGCGTGCTGGAGAAGTACAACGTCGAGCTGATCGGCGCCAAGCGCGAAGCGATCCGCATGGCCGAAGACCGCGAGCTGTTCCGCGTGGCCATGGGTGAGATCGGCCTGGAGTGCCCGACCGCCGCCGTCGCCCACACCCTGGACGAAGCGCTGGAAATCCAGACCCGCGTCGGCTATCCGACCATCATCCGCCCCAGCTTCACCCTGGGCGGCAGCGGTGGCGGCATCGCCTACAACCGCGAAGAGCTGGTCGAGATCGTCAGCCGCGGCCTGGAGCTGTCGCCGACCACCGAAGTGCTGGTGGAAGAGTCGGTGCTGGGCTGGAAGGAATTCGAGATGGAAGTGGTCCGCGATACCGCGGACAACTGCATCATCGTCTGCTCGATCGAGAACCTGGATCCGATGGGCGTGCACACCGGTGACTCGATCACCGTGGCGCCGGCGCAGACCCTGACCGACAAGGAGTACCAGCGCCTGCGCGATGCCTCCATCGCCGTGCTGCGCAAGATCGGCGTCGACACCGGTGGCTCGAACGTGCAGTTCGGCATCAACCCGAAGACCGGCCGCGTGGTCGTCATCGAGATGAACCCGCGCGTGTCGCGTTCGTCGGCGCTGGCCTCCAAGGCCACCGGCTTCCCGATCGCCAAGGTCGCCGCCAAGCTGGCCGTGGGCTACACCCTGGACGAACTGAAGAACGAAATCACCGGTGGCCTGACCCCGGCCTCGTTCGAGCCGTCGATCGACTACGTCGTCACCAAGATCCCGCGCTTCGCCTTCGAGAAGTTCCCGGCCGCCGATGCCCGCTTGACCACCCAGATGAAGTCGGTGGGCGAGGTGATGGCGATGGGCCGCACCTTCCAGGAGTCGGTGCAGAAGGCCCTGCGTGGCCTGGAAACCGGCAAGGTCGGCTTCGACCCGACCGGCCTGGACCTGGGCAACGAAGATGACCTGCAGACCCTGCGCCGCGAACTGAAGGCACCGGGTCCGGAGCGCCTGTTCTTCGTCGCCGACGCCTTCCGTGCCGGCATGAGCGTGGAAGAGATCTACGCGCTGTCCTTCATCGACCACTGGTTCCTGGACCAGATCGAGGAAATCATCGCGGCCGAAGGCGAAGTCGCCGCCGGTGGCATCGACGCACTGGACGCTGCGCGCCTGCGCAAGCTGAAGCGCGCCGGTTTCTCCGACGCGCGCCTGGCGCAGCTGACCGGCACCAACGAAGCCGCCATCCGCGCGCTGCGTCGTGCGCACAAGGTGCGCCCGGTCTACAAGCGCGTGGACTCCTGTGCCGGTGAATTCTCCACCGGTACCGCCTACCTGTACTCGACCTACGAGGACGAGTGCGAGGCCGCGCCGAGCAACCGCGACAAGATCATGATCCTGGGCGGTGGCCCGAACCGCATCGGCCAGGGCATCGAGTTCGACTACTGCTGCGTGCACGCGGCGCTGGCGCTGCGCGAGGATGGCTATGAAACCATCATGGTCAACTGCAACCCGGAAACCGTGTCGACCGACTACGACACCTCCGACCGCCTGTACTTCGAGCCGCTGACCCTGGAAGACGTGCTGGAGATCGTCGAACTGGAACAGCCGAAGGGCGTGATCGTGCAGTACGGCGGCCAGACCCCGCTGAAGCTGGCGCGCGCGCTGGAAGCCAACGGCGTGCCGGTGATCGGCACCAGCCCGGACTCGATCGACCTGGCCGAAGACCGCGAGCGCTTCCAGCAGCTGGTCGACACGCTGGGGCTGAAGCAGCCGCCGAACCGCATCGCCCGTAATGATCAGGAAGCCCTGCTGCTGGCCCGCGAGATCGGCTACCCGCTGGTGGTGCGCCCGAGCTACGTGCTGGGCGGCCGTGCCATGGAAATCGTCTACGGCGAAGCCGACCTGGCCCGCTACGTGCGCGACGCGGTGAAGGTGTCCAACGATTCGCCGGTGCTGCTGGACCGCTTCCTCGACAACGCCGTGGAGTGCGACGTCGACATCATCGCCGACAAGGATGGCAACGTCCTGATCGGTGGCGTGATGGAGCACATCGAAGAAGCCGGCGTGCACTCGGGCGATTCCTCCTGCTCGCTGCCGCCGTACTCGCTGTCGGCTGAAACCCAGGCCGAACTGCGCCGCCAGGTGGTGGAGCTGGCCAAGGCCCTGAACGTGGTCGGCCTGATGAACACCCAGTTCGCGATCCAGACCAGCGACGAAGGTGCCGACACCATCTACCTGCTGGAAGTGAACCCGCGTGCCTCGCGCACCGTGCCGTTCGTGTCCAAGGCCACCGGCATGCCGCTGGCCAAGATCGCCGCCCGCTGCATGGCTGGCAAGACGCTGGCCGAGCAGGGCGCGACCAAGGAAATCGTGCCGGACTACTACTCGGTGAAGGAAGCGATCTTCCCGTTCGCCAAGTTCCAGGGCGTCGACCCGATCCTCGGGCCGGAGATGCGCTCCACCGGTGAGGTGATGGGCGTGGGCCGCAGCTTCAACGCCGCCTTCGCGCGTGCGCAGGAAGCCGGCGGCATCAAGGCACCGCCGGTCGGCAAGGCCTTCGTTTCGGTCCGCGATCCGGACAAGAAGCGCGTGCTGCCGGTGGCCAAGGCGCTGCTGGCGCGTGGCTACAGTCTGGTCGCGACGCGTGGCACCGCCGCGTGGCTGCAGCAGCACGGCATGGACTGCGAGATCATCAACAAGGTGGTCGAAGGCCGTCCGCACATCGTCGACTCGATCAAGAACGGCGAGATCGTCTACATCGTCAACACGACCGAAGGTCGTTCGGCGATCAACGACTCGTTCTCGATCCGTCGCGAGGCGCTGCAGCATCGCGTCACCTACTCGACCACCATTGCCGGCGCCAAGGCGCTGGTGGATTCACTGGAATTCCGCGGCACCGGCCCCGTCTGGTCGCTGCAGGAGCTGCACAAGGAGTTGAATGCATGAGAGCCCCCATCACGATGAAGGGCGCGCAGAAGCTGCGCGACGAACTGGATCACCTGAAGTCGGTCAAGCGCCCGAAGGTGATCGCGGCCATCGCCGAAGCACGTGAGCATGGCGACCTGAAGGAGAACGCCGAGTACCACGCCGCGCGCGAGGAACAGGGCTTCATCGAAGGCCGCATCAAGCAGCTCGAAGGCGAGCTGTCGCACGCCGAGATCATCGACGTGAGCAAGCTCAATGCCGGCTCCAAGGTGGTGTTCGGTGCCAGCGTGACCCTGGCCGACGTGGAAACCGACGAAGAGAAGAAGTACCAGATCGTTGGTGACCTGGAGGCGGACATCAAGCAGGGCCTGATCGCGATTTCCTCGCCGGTGGCGCGCGCGATGATCGGCAAGCTGGAAGGTGATTCGATCGTGATCGACGCCCCGGCCGGCCAACGCGAGTACGAGATCGTCAGCGTCAGCTACGTGGACTGACCCGGTGGCAACGGCGACCCTGCTGTTGCCGGCACGCAGCCGCTTTGCCGCGGCTGCGCTGCCGGACGATGTGGCACGCGCGCTCGGTCGTGCCACGACGGTGCAGGTCGTCCCGGGCGAGCGCGCGCAGCTGACACGCCATTTCTCGGTTGCCGCGCCGCACTGGCCGGTGGCCGCGTTGACCCGCCAGCGCGACGTCGGCGATGCCGCCGGCGCCAGCTGGCTGCGTGCCGATCCGGCCTGCATGGTGCCGGACATGCACGGCGCGCGGATGATGGCCTACGGCGAAACACTGCGGCCGACGCTGGCCGACAGCCTCGCCCTGCTGCCAGTGCTGCAGCCGCTGTTTGCCGATGCCGGCTTCGTGCTCGACGCACCCGATCCCTCGCGCTGGTACCTGCGCCTGCCGATCGACCTGGCCCTGCCGGACTTCGACAGTCCCGACGAGGTGCTCGGCGATGACCTGTTCTCGCACCTGCCGGAAGGCGAGGGCGGCCGCCGCTGGCGGGCGCTGATGACCGAGGCGCAGGTACTGCTGCACAACCATTCCTGGAACCAGCAGCGCGCCGCGCAAGGACAACAGCCGATCAATTCGCTGTGGTTCTGGGGCGGTGGCGTGATGCCGGTATCGGTCAGCACGCCGCACGCACAGGTGCGCAGCCGCGATGCCCTGCTGCAGGGCCTGGCCCTGGCGGCCGGTGTGGCCGTGGATGGCGAACAAGCGGTGGATGCACTCGTTGATCTGCGCCAGCTGCGTTCGCTGCAGCAGCTCGGCAACGATGCGATCCGGCCGCTGCTGGCCGCGCTCAAGCGTGGCGAACTGCAGCGGCTGGTACTGGACTTCGAGGATGGCCTGCAGTTCCAGCTGGACCGTGGCCAGCGCTGGCAGTTCTGGAAGAAGCCGCGCCAGCTTCACGACTGACCGGGGTCGGATCCGTTCTCCATCGGAAAACGGCTCTGCCCCCCCAGGGTTTGTCGGGGTTGCCGGCCAGCGGCCGGCACTACCGCAGATAGCGGCGCCTCAACGGACCTCGCTCACCACCGTTGGCAGCGTCCAGTGCCCGCCCGCGACGCCCCGGCACTGCCCGGTAGTGAACTCGCTGCTCTTCACGAATCGCGCGCCATCCCAAGCCCAGTCGTGGCCGGAGAAGCAGTCACCGATGCCGCGCCCACGGAAGCGCCCGCGCAGCGTCGCGTCATCGCGATCAAAGTCCTCCGCGTTGGAGGTCACGAACTTCGCCCGGTACGGTGCTTTGTCCTGCACTACCCAGTAGCCGCTGCTGAAGTTGTAGGCACCCACGAAGCAGCTGGTGCTTGCCAGCACATGCTGGGCGTCCAGTCGCTGGATCTCGATCTCATCTGTCCCGCCATCGCTCAGGCGGCCGCACTCATCCGGCTTCGGTAGGCTGGCGATCAGTGCCTTGCGCAGGCCCGGTGCGATCGCCAGTGCCGCGTCGGAGGCGCGCGGTGCCACCAGCGTGCCGCGCATGATCACTGGCACCGGCAACGCCGCAGGCACGCTCGCTTCAGCCTTGTCGCCACGCCGCACCAGCGCACCGGGCGTGCTTGGGCCTCGTCCATCTTCAGCAGTACGGCCGCTGCACCGCTGTCGGAGATCGGCCACGCCTTGGCCTTGCCGTCGATAATCTCGATGCGTGCCTGGCGCGGCAGTGCGGCGACCAGTGCATCGGTCTGTGCCTGCTGCAACAACACTGTGTCCCCGTCGCCGGTGTCGCGCACCGGGCCCAGGTCCTTGCCGTTCAGGTGCAGGCGCAGCGCCCCGGTCGGCGTCGGGCTTTCGCCATCCTCGCCATTGCGCAGCCGCGCGAGCACCTTCGTACCCGGGCCGCCGGCGCGCTCCAGCATCAGGCTGAGCAGGTTGCCCGCAGCTTGCGGGCTGTAGCCAGCCGCGCGGCAGGTGCGGGTGTTGTCACAGGCCAGCGACCAGTCGTTGTGTTCGAATTCGACCCCGGGCCTGGGTTCAGGCGTCGCGGAGTGAGCGGCGGGGGCCACGGCGAGTGCCATCAGCGCGGTCAGCAGGATGCGGGTCATGGATGGAAGTCCGTTCCAGGGCAGGCAAGCATGGAAGATGCGGTCGTGAAATCCAAATGCTGCTGGCCGAAGAGCCAAGGGGCCTCGTCAGCGGCGGCAGCCGACCGGGGGAGCGGTGCACGTTATGATGTGCGGGTCTTTTGTAACCGGCGATGCCGATGTCCCTTGCCGCCGATGCTGCGCAGCCGCCCTCTGATATACCGCTGATCCGCCGCCGCGATGCGGTCGTGCCCGGCAGCTGGCCAGAGGGCACGCTGCCATTGCTGGCGCGACTCTATGCCAGCCGCGGTGCGGGTACACCAGAGCTGGCGCTGCCGAAACTGGGCAGCCTCCACGCGCCCGAGCTGCTGACCGGTATCGATGATGCAGTGGGCCTGCTGATCGAAGCCATCGCCAACGACAAGCGCATCCTGGTGGTTGGCGATTTCGACTGCGATGGCGCCACCGCCTGTGCGGTCGGCGTGCGTGGCCTGCGCATGCTCGGCGCGCAACACGTCTTCCACGCGGTACCGAACCGCATGGTGCATGGCTATGGCCTGTCGCCGTCGCTGGTGGAGGAGCTGGCCGCGCTGCAGCCGGACCTGCTGGTGACCGTCGATCACGGCATCGCCTGCCATGCGGGCGTGACCGCGGCCAAGGCGCGCGGCTGGCAGGTGCTGGTCACCGACCATCACCTGCCCGGGCCGCAGTTGCCGCCGGCCGATGTCATCGTCGATCCCAATCTCGACGGTGATGCCTTCCCCAGCAAGTCACTGGCCGGCGTCGGCGTGATCTTCTACGTGCTGATGGCGCTGCGCCGGCAGATGCGCGAGGCCGGTGTCTTTGCCGATGGCAAGGGGCCAGACCTCACCACGCTGCTGGATCTGGTGGCGGTGGGCACCGTTGCGGACCTAGTAGCGCTGGACCCGAACAACCGTGCGCTGGTCAGCGCAGGCTTGCGCCGTCTGCGCGCAGGGCAGGGCTGTGTCGGCCTGCGTGCCCTGATCGAAGCCAGCGGCCGTGATGCCGCGCGGCTCACTGCCACCGACATCGGCTTCGCACTCGGCCCGCGCCTGAATGCCGCAGGCCGGCTGGAAGACATGGCGCTGGGCATCGCGCTGCTGTTGACCGAAGACCCGCGCCAGGCGCGCGAGATCGCGCAGACGCTGGAGCAGATCAACTCAGACCGCCGCGCGGTGCAGCAGTCGATGACCGATGACGCCGAGCAGGCATTGACCCGGGTAGTGCTGGACATGGCCGGTCAGCGACCGGTGGCCGCCTGCCTGTTTGATGCCGACTGGCATCCCGGTGTGGTCGGCCTGGTCGCTTCGAAGATGAAGGATCGCCTGCATCGCCCGGTGATCGCCTTCGCCCCGGCCGAACCCGGCGCCGATACCCTGCGCGGGTCTGCGCGCTCGATTCCCGGGCTGCACATCCGTGACGCCCTGGCGCTGGTCGATGCGCGCCATCCGGGCCTGATCGAACGCTTCGGCGGCCACGCCATGGCGGCTGGGCTCAGCCTGCGGCGTGACCACGTTGATGACTTCAAGGCCGCCTTCGTCGCGGTGGTGCTGGAGATGCTCGATCCGGCGGCACTGCAGCAGCAGGTGCTAAGTGACGGCGAGCTGGCGGCGGACGAGCTGGACCATCGCCACGCCGATGCGTTGCGCCTGGCCGGCCCGTGGGGCCAGGGTTTCCCCGAGCCCCTGTTCGACGGCCACTTTGAAGTAGCCAACTGGCGCGTTTTGAAGGAGCGTCACCTGAAGCTGGAACTGCGCCTGCCCGGCGTACCCGGCACCATCAACGCCATCCATTTCGGCGGCTGGCACGGCAACGCGCCGAGTCGCCACGTGCATCTCGCCTATCGGCTCGCCTGCGACGACTATCGCGGCGGCAGCGCCATCCAGCTGATCGTCGAGCACTGCCTGCCCGCCTGAGAAAAAGGGGACGGAGGGGATTAAGTCGCTTGTGCCTTGTTTGCCAGTTGCGACTTAATCCCCTCCGTCCCCTTTTTTGGTCTCCCAACCCCGTTACGGCTGCTGGTGCGTTCAACGATCCACGATCCCACTGGAGTCCGGTCATGGTCTTCGCCCGTTGCTGCACCGTGTTGTTGCTGGCCCTTGCGGCCTGGCCCGCTGGCGCACAGTCGCCGCCGATCTCCCGGCCGCAGGCCGCCACCCCGCTGCTGATCGCGCCGGCGGCTGAGCAGGCGGTCCAACTGCAACACGCCCGCATCGAGGGCGAGATCCAGGCCGGCATCGCCCAGACCCGGATCACCCTGGAATTCCACAACCCGAACCGGCGCGTGCTGGAGGGCGAGCTGCAGTTCCCGCTGGCCGAGGGCCAGCAGATCAGCGGCTTCGCGCTGGATATCAACGACGAGATGCGTGACGCGGTGCCGGTGCCGAAGGACCGCGGCCGCCAGGTGTTCGAGGAGATTGCCCGCCGCGGCGTTGACCCGGGCCTGCTGGAACAGACCGCCGGCAATCAGTTCCGGCTGCGCATCTACCCGCTGCCGGCCGGTGGTAGCCGGCGCGTGCAGCTGGTGATCCGCGAGCCATTGGCCTTCGCCGGCCAAGGCTGGCAGTGGACGCTGCCGCTGCAGTTTGCCGCCGGTGCAGCCTCGGTTGAACTGAAACTGCAGGCCCCCGGCGCGACTACTGCAGGTACGGCGCCGTTCCGCATCAGCGCGGGCCAGCTGCTGTGGCAGGGCGAGGGCGCGCAGTTGCCGAAGCAGCTGCAGTGGGATCTGCCGGCGACCCGCCAGGCACAGGTGCAGGTGGCGCCCTGGCAGGACGGCCATTACCTGCTGGCGCAGCTGCCGGTGGCGGCCAGCAGTACGCCGCGCACGTTGCCCAGCGAGATCGGCCTGCTGTGGGACGGCTCCGGTTCGGCGGGTCAGCGCGATCGCACGCGCGAGTTCGCACTGCTGGACCGTTACTTCGCAGCGCTGGGTGACGGCACCGTGGCGTTGACCGTGCTGCGCGACCGCGCCGAGCCGGTACGTCGGTTCCGCATCCGCGCCGGCAACTGGAGTGAACTGCGCGCAGCCCTGCAGGCCGTGCGCCCGGACGGTGCCAGCGCGCTGGCACAGTGGCAGCCGCAGCCGGGCGTGAAGGAATACCTGCTGGTCAGCGATGGCCTGCTGACCTATGGGCCGGAACAGCTGCCGGCGATGGCGTCGGATCAGCGCCTGTTTGCGATCAGCAGTGCCGGTGCGCGCACTGATGCCGTGCGGCTGCGTGGTTGGAGTGAGGCGCATGGCGGTCGCTTCGTTGCGCTGGGCAAGGATGTCGATTCGGCGGCGCGCGCGCTGCTGTCGTCGCCGCTGGATGTGCAGGTCGATGCGGGGCGCGGCGTGCAGGACGTGGTGATCGATCGTCGCAGTGAAGCGCAGGGCTGGCTGTGGCTGCATGCACGACTGGCGGCCGACGGTGTGCCGATGCGGGTGCGCGTGGGTGGCGGCGAATGGCAGGCGCTGCCCGCCACGCAGAAGAGCGACGACGGAGAGCTGCTGTCCGGCCTGTGGGCGCAGGCGCGCCTGCAGCAGCTGGCCGCCGACCGCCGTGGCAACCGCGAGGCGATGCAGCGCCTGTCCCAGCAGTTTGGCCTGGTGGGGCCGGATACCTCGCTGATCGTGCTGGAGACGTTGGAGGACTACCTGCGCTATGCGATCCGCCCTTCGGACACGCTGCGCGCGGAGTACGACGCCAGGTTTGCAGTGCAGGTCAGGGATCGCGCCGCTGCTGATCGCCAGCGCCTGGATGAAGTGGCCGCCCGCTGGAAGGAGCGCCAGCAGTGGTGGAACCGCAGCTGGCCGAAGGGTGCGCCGCCGCGGGCCAAGGAAGCAGCGCTGGACGTTGCTTCGGCCGACTATCCTGCCGAGTCAGCGCCGATGGCGATGCTCGTCGCACCGGCGCCCGCGGCACCGCCCGCGCCTGCACCGATGGCCGCGGCGGCAGAACAGCGCATGCAGGCCAGCAGCGCACGCGCGCGTCGTCCGGCGCCCGCGTCGGAGAATGCACTGGATTCGATTGTGGTCACCGGCGGCTCGGTCGATGCCGCTGCAGCCGCCAACGATGGCCAGCTCGGCATCCAGCTGGCGGCCTGGCAGCCGGACTCGGCCGTCGCCCGGCGCCTGCGCCAGGGGCCGCCATCGCAGCTTTATGACCGCTATCTGGCCGAGCGCGATGCCCACGCCGACAGCAGCGCCTTCTTCCTCGATGTGGCCGACCTGCTGCTGGAGCAGGGCCAGCGCGAGCTGGCACTGCGGGTGCTGTCGAACCTGGCCGAAATGGATCTGGACAACCGCCACCTGCTGCGCGTGCTCGGTTACCGACTGATGCAGGCCGATGCTCCCGCACTGGCGGTGCCGGTGTTCGAGCAGGTGCTGGCGATGGGCCAGGAAGAACCGCAGAGCTTCCGCGACCTGGGCTTGGCGCTGGCAGCGGCCGGCAAGCCACAGCAGGCACTGGCGCCGCTGTACCAGGTGGTGGTGCGGCCGTGGGACAGCCGCTTCGATGGCATCGCCCTGATCGCGCTGGATGAGCTGACCAACCTGGTGGCCGGCAGCACGCCCCGGCTGGATACCACCGGCATCGACCCGCGCCTGTTGCAGGCGATGCCGCTGGACCTGCGCGTGGTGCTGTCGTGGGACGCCGACAACAGCGACATGGACCTGTGGGTGACCGACCCGAACGGCGAGCGCGCCTACTACGGCAACCGGATGACCTACCAGGGCGGGCAGATGTCGCAGGACTTCACCGGCGGCTATGGCCCCGAGCAGTTCTCGCTGCGCAACGCCAAGCCGGGCAAGTACAAGGTGGAGGCGAACTACTTTGGCAGCCGCCAACAGCTGGTGACCGGTGCGACAACCCTGATGCTGCGGCTGACCACCCACTGGGGCACGCCGAAGCAGAAGGATCAGATGGTGACGATGCGGCTGAAGGACCGTGCTGAGACCGTGCTGGTGGGTGAGTTCGAGGTGAAGTAGTCAACTGCCCCAAGTGGCCGTCCGAGGGTGGGCCAAGGAAGACCCTCGTCGACGCCGCTCTGGGCAAGGAGGTCCTGTGTGGGGTCGGCCGCGGCCCGGCCGGCTCCCCGCGCCAAGGCGGGCATCGCCTGCCTGAATGCAGCGCCAGTGCATCATGCTGGAGCCCCGGCGCAGGCCCAGGCCCTCATTCCGGGCATCCCCGGCCTGCGGTATCATTACCAGTCATCTTTTGAATGCATAACCGCCGACATGATCGAACTGAATCCTGTCCGCCAGCGCATCACCGATCTGACCGATCGCGTGCTGTCGCTTCGGGGGTATCTTTGACTACGACGCCAAGAAAGAGCGTCTTGAAGAAGTAACGCGGGAGCTGGAAAGCCCCGACGTCTGGAACAACGCCGAGTACGCCCAGAACCTGGGCCGCGAGCGTTCCAGCCTGGAAAAGACCGTGGGCGGCATCGCCTCGGTGCTCGATGGCCTGAACGACGCCACTGAACTGCTGGAGCTGGCCGAGTCCGAGCAGGACGAGGAGACCGCACTGGCGGTGGTCGCCGACCTCGACAAGCACCAGGCGCACGTGGAGAAGCTGGAGTTCCAGCGCATGTTCTCCGGCGAGATGGACAATGCGGCCGCGTTCGTCGACATCCAGGCCGGTGCCGGTGGCACCGAAGCCCAGGACTGGGCCGAGATCCTGCTGCGCATGTACCTGCGCTGGTGCGAGTCGCGCGGCTGGAAGACCGAACTGATGGAAGTCTCCGGTGGCGACGTCGCCGGCATCAAGTCGGCCACGCTGCGCGTGGAAGGCGACTATGCCTACGGCTGGCTGAAGACCGAGACCGGCGTCCACCGCCTGGTGCGCAAGTCGCCGTTCGACTCGGACAACCGCCGCCACACCAGCTTCACCTCGGTGTTCGTGTCGCCGGAAATCGATGACAACATCGACATCACCATCAACCCGGCCGACCTGCGTACCGACGTGTACCGTTCGTCCGGTGCCGGTGGTCAGCACGTGAACAAGACCGAGTCGGCGGTGCGTATCACCCACATCCCGACCAACATCGTTGTGGCCTGCCAGACCGGCCGCAGCCAGCACCAGAACCGCGACAACGCGATGAAGATGCTGGCCGCCAAGCTGTATGAACTGGAGATCCAGAAGCGCAACGCCGAGAAGGACGCGGTGGAAGCCACCAAGTCCGACATTGGCTGGGGCAGCCAGATCCGCAACTACGTGCTGGACCAGAGCCGTATCAAGGACCTGCGTACCGGCATCGAGCGTTCAGATACGCAGAAGGTGCTGGACGGCGACCTGGACGAGTTCGTCGAGGCCAGCCTGAAGGCCGGTTTGGCCGTGGGCTCCAAGCGCGCCGATGCCTGATCGACGCGCCTGCGCGTATTTCGTCACCCTCGTGCGCAACGCCGAGGGTGGCTGATCACGCTTCCGGTAGAGCCGAGCCCATGCTCGGCTGCTGTTGGCGCAGTAGCAGACGCGTCGAGCATGGCTCAACGCCACAACTACAAAGGGTAGGACGGGCCGATGATGCGCAGCGAAAGTGAACGCAAGGAACTCGGCGGCTTCCTCAAGGCCTGCCGCGCCCGTGTCGACCCTGCCACGCTCGGCCTCCCGGCCGGGCGCCGGCGCACCCCGGGCCTGAAGCGCGAGGAAGTGGCGCTGGCGATCGGGGTCAGCGTCAGCTGGTATACCTGGATCGAACAGGGCCGTGAAGTGCGCGCCTCGCCCGAAGTGCTTGAGCGCCTGGCACAGGTGCTGCGCATGAGTGACGACGAACGCGCCTACGCGTTCGCGCTGTCCGGCTACGGCGTGCCGCTGGAATCGCCGGACGAGAGCGTGACCGATGGCCTGCGCCAGCTGGTGGAGGCGATGCAGCCGATCCCGGCCTACGTACGCAATACCCGCTTCGACATCCTGGCCTGGAACCCGGCCATCGCCGATCTTTTCGTGGACTACAGCCAGCTGGCGCCGCATGAGCGCAACACGCTGCGGCTGATGTTCCTGTACCCGCCGTACCGCACGCTGATCCTCAACTGGGAAGAAATGACCCGCGGGCTGCTGGCGGGCTTCCGCGCGGCGATGGCGCAGGCCCCGGACAAGGCCCCGTTCCTGGCGCTGGTGGAAGACATCGCCGCGCACAGCGAAGAGTTTCGCCAATGGTGGCCGGAGCACGACGTGCGTCGGTTCGATGAAGGTGCGAAGAAGCTCAACCATCCCACGCGGGGGTTGCTGGACCTGCAGTACGTGGCGCTGGTGCCGGAGAGCCGGCACGACCTGTCCCTGGTGACCTACCTGCCGCGAGGGTAGGGGTTTACGGCAGGGCTTGCAGCCCTGCACCTGCTCAACGCAACGGCCAGAGCCAGAGCTGGATTCCGTGGTTTGGCGGGGCGGTGTCGGGGTGCGGGGACGCCGCAAGTACGTCCGTGTAGGCTTGGCAGCCGCATCCTTGCGGCTGACAC